>NZ_JBSFBL010000007.1:0-213524 GCF_053592935.1 Kribbella sp. NPDC002412 | reverse complement strand
ACATCAGTCCGGCATGTCGTGAGACACCCGTCCGGGATGTGTTGAACCACAACACCACATCCTCCGCTCATCTCGTCCCAAGAGTTGCTCTGGCCTGCGGGAACGCGCGACTGGAGTCGTCCTCTAGTCAGCAAGTGCCACTGCCGTACAGGCGCCGACGGAGAAGCCTCGTGAGAATTTCTGCCGATGACTTGTCGGATCCGGAGTGAGGCGTTCGTAGTAGGGGTGACGGGCGGCCGGAGAAAGGCCGCCGGACTGACTGAAAGGCATGGCGCCATGCGGAAACTGATCTACGGCATGAACCTGTCCCTGGACGGCTACATCGCCGCGCCCGGGGACGACATCGGCTGGAGCGCGCCGAGCGACGAGCTGTTTCAGTGGTGGCTCGACGAGGAGTTGGCGATCGGGCTGTTGATGTACGGGCGCAAGCTGTGGGAGATGATGAGTTCCCACTGGCCGACCGGCGACCAGCAGCCCGACGCCACCCCGGCGCAGATCGAGTTCGCGCGGAACTGGCGGGACACGCCGAAGGTGGTGTTCTCCTCGACGATCGACAAGGTCGACTGGAACACCCGGCTGGTCACCGGCGACGCCGTACCGGAGATCACCCGGCTCAAGGCCGACGACGGCGAGCCGATGAGGGTCGGTGGCGCCACGCTCGCCGGCGCGGCCATGCGGGCCGGACTGGTCGACGAGTACGAGATCGTCACCCATCCGGTGCTGGTGGGCGGCGGCAGACCGTTCTTCACCGCGCTGGACAGCTGGGTGAACCTGAACCTGGTGGAGACGCGGACGTTTCCCGGCGGCGTGATCCTGACCAGGTACGAGACGAGGCGTTGAGCTGTTCGCTGCGACAAGCCGGGGCTCGCCATTCCTCGCCCTCACCCGATAGACGCGGATACCAGTCGAGACGGCGGTGGTTCGCGAAGGTTCGGACTGCTGCACGATCCGGCGACTACGCCGTGAGGCGGTCCGCTTCGGCCAGCAGCAGATCGCCGAAGGGCTGAAAGCCAATGCTGCAGGCGTAGACGCCGCTGACGACTCGGTGGATGGTGCCCCATTCCCAGATGGCGGTGGCATCCACGCCCGTGCGCGAAGCGAGCTGCTTGGTCCGCGCCCTGAGGTCATCGCCGAGGTCCGGGTTGCAGCGCACGATGGTGCCGAGATCGCACGCCGGTTCGGCCCGCAGCCCGGCTGGATCGATGAGCTTGTAGCTGCCGTCACTCGCCTGCAGGGCGTTCATCTCGTGGATGTCACCGTGGACCAGAACCGCGGACCGATCGTCGTGGGCGAGGCGACGACGGTTCATGCAGTCCAGCGCGTCCGCCACGGTGGCCGGCGAACACGGTCGCCCCGCCTGCTCCCAGAGTTTTGGCAGCCGATCGGCGTACTGCTCAGCCAGGTTCGCGCCGGTTGGAAGGTCAATGTCGGGACCGATCGGACGCCACAGGCGAACCGCCACTTCGGACAGTAAGTTGTGGCGGCTTGCAGGGTCGGCCACGATGTCGTACATCGGAGCGCCTAGGCGCTCCAGCAGAAGCGCCTGTCGACTCAGGTCTTCGCGTAACAGCTTGGCGCATCCGCCTCCGTTCGCCAGGCGCAGTGCCATGGCCTCCTGCCTGACGTCCCGACCTGGCACACCGATCTTGAGGACCGCCGGAGTTCCGTCGACCAGCGTCACCTCGACGGCCAGGGCGGCGTGACCGCCCGCGAAGCTGCGCCCGATCATCAGAGACCACTCCTGGGCCAGCGATTCGACCACAACTGGCAGCTCGTCCAGCCAGGATTCGTTCCCGTCGGCCATGACGGTCTTGCGGACCTGGTCGGGAATGTCGAGGCTCACACCGCCAGCCTAGAGCGAGCTGCCGTATCGACCTGGCTCGCGAGCGGCGTCGAAGCGCCCAGAGCGGCCCTCACCGCATCCGCTCTTCGGCGGGGAAATGGCAGGCGCTGGGGCGTGGATGGTGCCAGGATGCCGTCATGGTTGCGCGTGCGTTGAGCTTCGGAGTGGTGGCGGAGGCGTACGAACGGTTCCGTCCCGGGTATCCCGTGGAACTCCTCGAGCTGGTGATGGCGTACGCCGGTGCGCCGATCCGGACCGCCCTCGAGATCGGCGCCGGGACAGGCAAGGCCACCCGTCTGTTCGCGCAGGCAGGGATCGCGGTCACGGCGACCGAGCCTGACGCGGCCATGCTCGCGGAGATGCGCAAACACCTGCCGGCAAACGTCACGACCGTGCAAGCCGCCTTCGAGGACTTGCCGCTGGATTCGTCGTACGAGCTGGTGTATTCGGCTGCCGCGCTTCATTGGACCAGCCCTGAAGGCCGTTGGGCCCGGATGGCCGCACTCGTCCAACCGGGTGGCGTGTTCGCGTCGTTCGGTGCACCGATCCAACTGGCTGACCCGGACCTCCAGGAGGCCGTGCGCGCGGCACGTGCGCCGTACCTTGAGAACGACGGCATCCCGTCGCCTGACGGCACACCCGCGGATCGCCCGATGCAATGGCCCGGCACGGAGCTCCAGCAGGCCGAGTGGTTCACCGATGTCCGGCAGTCGGTGATCGAACGGCGCTTGACGATGAGCGCCCACGACTACATCGGACAGCTGTCGACGGTCTCGGCGTACGTGATGCTGCAGCCCGCCGACCGAGACCAGGTCTTCCGCCGAATCCTCCAGGTACTCCCCGAAACCGTGGAACTCAACGCCGAGATCCATGCCCACCTCGCCCGCCGCCACCAATAGCACGGGCCCGCCCGGCTCGACCATCCCGGCGTGCGCTGCCGGCGGAGCGTCGGCGATGCTGTTGGCATGGAGTACGTGTCCAGAGTGCCGCGACCTCCGCTGGACGGGCTGATCGACGACCTTTACTACCTGGAGGGTGCGCCGCCGTACGCCCTGCTGACGCTGCCGGCGGCGCCGTCGGCGTTGCTCATCGTCAACCTCGGGGCGCCGTTCCACGTCCGCGCCGGCACCGACATCGAGACGGCCGAGTACGCGGACGGCTGCGTGGTCACCATGCCCACCCGCGCGTGGGAGTTCGGCTACCCACCCCGGACCCGGTCCGTCGGCGTGCACTTCAAGGCGTGGGGGCTGGCGCCGTTCCTGCCGATGCCCGCGGCCGAGCTGTGTGACCGGCCGGTGACGGTAGAGCAGGTTTGGGGCCGGCCCGCCATTGCTGAGTTGCGAGACCGGCTGGCCACGGCGCCCGGACCGCACGAGATGCTGACTCTGCTCGAGGAAGAGCTGATGCGACGGCTGTGCGAGACCGCCGGCCTGGGGCTGGTCCGCCATACGAGCAGCGTCGTCGCGGCGACCAGCGGGGCGGTGGCGATCGGCGACCTGAGCGTGGCAGCCGGTGTCAGCAGCACTCACCTGGCACAGCGGTTCAAGGAGCTCATCGGCGTCACGCCGAAGCGGCTGGCCCGCAGCTACCGCTTCACCGCCACCGTGCTCGCGATCGACCCCGCCGGACCGATCGACTGGGGCGACCTCGCCGGTGGCGCAGGCTACTTCGACCAGGCCCACTTCGGCCACGAGTTCCGGGCGTTCACCGGGCTCACGCCGACCCGGTACGTCGAAGTCCGGCGGCGGTTCCTGCGCGAACATCCCGGCCACGTGCTGGACGGCTGGCCGCTGCCGGCCGATTGATTTCTTACAAGAGCGACAGCTCACGACGCGCTAATTTGGGGGCACCCCAAAGCAGAGGAGAGTCCCGTGGGCAAGGTGGTCATGTACGCCACGGTGTCGGTGGACGGCTTCGTCGCGGACGAGAAAGATCAGCCCGGACCGCTGTTCGACTGGTTGACCAGCGGTGACGTCCCGTTGGACGACAGCGGCGTGCTCAAGGTGTCGCAGGTGTCCTACGACTACACCCGGGCGTACTGGGACCAGATCGGGGCGACAATCGCCGGCCGGCACGTCTTCGACCTGACGGACGGCTGGGACGGGAAGCCTCCGGGCGGGGTCGACCATGCGGTCGTCGTGACGCACCGGCCGAAGCCCGAGGGCTGGGACCCCGAGGCGCCGTTTCACTTCGTCGACGGCGTGGAGGCAGCCGTGGCCAAGGCGCAGGAGCTTGCGGGTGACCGCATCGTCGAGGTTGCCGCCGGCGACGTCGGTGGCCAGGCGCTTGCCGCGGGTCTGGTCGACGAGGTGCGCATGGACGTCGTACCCGTCGTGTTCGGGTCCGGCAAGCGCTACTTCGGGTCGGTCGACGCGCAACACCTGTTGGAGGATCCTGACGAGGTGATTCAGGGCAACCGGGTGCTCCACCTGCGCTATCCGGTGCGCCGCTGACCGATCTGAGCGGGTACGCCGACGATGACCACCACGGTCCCCACCGGGCTGGTTCATCGTGAGACCACTCCGCCAGGTCCCGAGATCCGCCAGCAGTCGGCCGCCGCCGTGTGCCGCAGGTCGTGCAGGGTTCGGTTCGTGCCCAGCGCCGCGTTCGCGCGGTGCAGTACCGCCGGGGCCCGCGTGATGCAGCGGCGCAGCGTCCAACTAGGAGCCGGATGCCGCCTCGAACTGGTCGGTCCGGGCGAGGTCGCCTGACGCGCTAGGTCGAGCAGATCCCGGGACCGCACGCGCTGCCCGGCGGCTCCTGCTACGAAGTGAAACCTTCACTGAACCCGTCGAGGTCCTGGCTGGGGGCAGGGCTAGCGGGGGAGGTTTCCGGTGTCGATGACGTGGCGAGCGACCTCACGCAGGCGCTGGTTGCGGCTCTGGGAGTAGCGCTGAAGTACGCCGAATGCGTGCACGGCGTCGAGCCCGTAGCGCTGCATCAGCCGTCCGACCGCCTGACCGACTTCCTTGCGCGAGTCGAGGGCCTGGTGCAAGGAGGCCTCCATCCGAGCCGAGCAGATCGCGATGGAGGCGTGCAGCGCGAGCAAGTGGGCAGCTTCGCGGTCGCCGTCCTTGAAGACGAAGGACTCGGAGGAGATCAGGTTCAAGACGCCGCTGGTGGAATGCGTGGTGAACAGCCGGATCGCCAGCGCGCTGCGGATTCCGTTGGCGGCGGCGGTTGGCGCCCATTTGGGCCAGCGGGTTTCGGTGGTGGTGTCCTCGACCAGCACGTCCTCGTGGCCGGCGATGGCCTGCAGGCTTGGCCCTTCGCCGAGGTCGATCTGAAGTTGGTCTGCGGTGGTGATCAAGTCGTCGGTCGCTGCCACGGTTTGTGCGTGTTTGCGCTGCATCAGTAGCACTGAGGCGTGGTCGTAGTGCAGTACTTCGACCGCGAATTGCAGGACGCTGTCCACTGCGCCCAGAACGTCGCTCTGGTTATGCAGATTCATGGCCAGCTCACCGAAATCGCCGGCTCGGTCGGTCATCCGTCTTCTCCTCGCGCAGACAGGTTGCAACAACCGGTTCCCGGACGTTCGCGGTAGCAATCCTACGTACCAGTGCAGCCGTGAATCCTCTGTCGACACTGCTCTTGCAGGCTGCGATCGGAGAATAGGTGGTCGCGCGCGCTGCTTTCTCAACGCGTGCGACCTAGTCAGCCAGCGGCCTCGAGCCCAGCGGCCAACCTGCCCGACGCAGTGCCCTGCGACCCCGGCTTGTAACCCCACTCTCAGCTTGTGAGATGCGTGCCGTAGCCGTCTCCAGGCTGCACCAAGTGGGCCTGCGGTAAGACCGGATCTGCTGGGCCCCGTCGGGCTTCAGTTGGCTCGCGCCGTCGAACAACTTCCTGGCGAGCACGGCATGCCAGGTGGTGCCCGCTACGAATTGAAGTGGGACGGGTTCATTCACTGAACCTTTCCAGCCGACACGCGGGAACCCAGGAGACCGTTCACCACCGGCGCCGAGTTGATCCGTATCAAGATAAGCTCAACCGTGCCTTGACCGCTTCACGGAGCATCCGTCTTGAGGCGTAGGCCACCAAAGCTGCTGATGGCGGCGTCTGCGTAAACGGCCCAGTATTCTGTGTAGCACCCATCGATTGGGTCTCCGTCGAATCCGGGGTGCCGACCGGGCGCGCAGTATGGCGAGTTGCCGAGCCCGCCAGCCGACAAGAAACCCTGCACCAGGTAGTAGCTCGAACCGCCGCGGACAATCGGGCTGCCGGAGTCGCCCGGCTGAACATAGCCAATTGGCGGATTCTGGGGGTACTGCTCGGTGTAGAAACCTGGTCCCACCACGCGACCGCGGACTCGCCATTGCTCGTTGTCAAGGAGAACGTACTGGTAATGGCCACTTCCGGAGGCGCCGCAGCTATATGTCACCGGGCCGGTTCCCGCATAGGGCCTCTCCATCCCCCTCACCGGTATCGAAGTCGTTGTTTTCCAGTCCCCGAACCAGATCCGCCCCGCGTTCGAAGGTGTTGTGATGATCATGAAGTCACGAGACTCATTGAGATGCCCAGCGCTGACCTTCACGATCCCAATGGTCTTGCTGCTGTCGTATCCGACCCACGTGCCGTTGCCGTATTCCATGTGGCAGTGCCACATGCTCGACATGTAGCTGTAGGTGCCGGCATAGAGGGATGCGCCGGTCGAGCAGGCCGAGCCCGACACACCTTGCATACGCATCAGGCTGCCGCCGAAGAACGGCTGCGAATCTCCGCATCGTGCAAAGATCGGGCAGCCGTTGGCTGACGGTGCGGATCCAGTCAGCGGTGTGCGCCGATCAGGGGTTTGGGGTCGCCGACCTTCCGGAGGACGATTGGGATGCTGCTGGTCGCTTTCGCTTGGACCTCTGCGAGGGCGTTCGCTGGCGCCTTGGCGCTCAGCACGACGCTGATGCCGGTGTAGTCGGGAGTGCTTCCGGCGGCGGACACTGTGTCGGGGTTGTTGACCATCACCTCGGTCACTGCCGCGGTCAGCTCGGCGCGCGAGTACGGAGCTGGCTTGAAGGTCACCGGCACTGGTTGGCCAGCGGCCAGGCTCTGCAAACCGTCCGGGACGGCGCCCTTCCAATAAACCAGGACTGTCTTACGGTCCTTCAGCACTCGAACGCCGCCGGAAGCGCTGTCGTCGGGATGATCAGCGATCCAATTCCCCAACGCTCGCCCAGCCGTCTCAGCCGGGTCTGGCAGCAATCCACCGTCTGAGTCGCGATCTGGCCTCGCGCCGGGCATGTCGAGCTTGTCCATAGTTAGCCCACCTCGCCAGTTAGACCCATCTCGCCGCGCTACGTGTCGGCAGCCCACGCCCCTCATCCCGCGAGTGCGCGGTGCAGCCGCGAACAATTGACGGAGCCGGTGCGTGCCTACCACTCCCTACGCTACAACCAGCTCAACGCAGAGGCTCGCCTCGAACGCCTTGATCCGCGGGCCGTCGGGTGGTCGAGGAGTTCATGGTCACGGCGCACGAGCGGGCGCTGGGGCTGACTCCCAGCACGACGCCATCGGACCGACCCGGATGAAGCCGGTCCAGCACACGCTGCCGTCCAGTGGCACCCCTTGGCTCTGGATTGAATCAGCCGCTCAAGGTCGGTTTGGGTTCCGATGCGGCACTGAGCTGCTGGTCGGCCTCGGCGCGGCGCTGACGCGGATGCTTCAACGAGTCTTCCAACGCCGCCACTTCACCAAGCCAAGCTCGCTCTTGGGCCTCGGCGAGCCGCTCGGTCGCGTTGGCCGTCATCTCCTCGATTCGCGGCAGTTGGACGGGGTCGACGCGAAGGAATCGGCTTTCACGCAGGCGTGTTCGTGGACGCAGGGTGTGCCATAGGGGCGGTGGCAGTCGCCGAGGGCGACCTTGCGGAGCAGGAAGTGGTTCTCGAATTCGGCCCACTCTTCACCGGTCGCGGTCCGCAGTTCGCCGCTTGGGCGGGTGGCGCGGCGGCGTTCGATGAAGTGCTGGTGGGCGGCGATGACCTGTTCGGGGAAGACTGCGGTGTAGCCACGGGTGGTGTCGAGGTTGAGGTGCCCGAGCAGGGTCGCGGCGATGTGCAGTGGTAGACCGGTGGAGACCATCTCGGTGGTGAACAGTCGCCGGAAGTCGTGCGGTGTGAAGTGGATCGGCTCGCCGGCGTCGCGCAGTCCTGCGGAGGTCGCGACGTCGATGATGAGTCGGCGGGCTACCGACGGTGAGATGACCTCGTTGCGGGTGCCGATCCGGCGGACGAACAGGTGCGGAAACGGCTCGCCGTGGACCTTCTCGTGGGGGTCGTAGCGCACTGACAGGGGGATCCGGCCGCTGGTGTCCTTGGCGCGGCGCTGGACCGCGACAAGCACCGTCACCAGTTCCGGCGTCATCGGTATCAGCCGCTCGATATCGGTCTTGCTGGGCACGATGTGCAGCAACGGGACGAGCGTGCCCGTGGAGGCCGCCGTGTAGTGGCGTAGGGACAGCTGGGTGAGCTCGAGCATCTCCTCGACCCGGATCCCGGTGTGGCGCAGTGTTTCGATGATCGCCCACGCCCAGAACCCGTCGGATTCGGCGGCGGTGATGTCGATCAGGCCGTGCCGGTTGACCCGGATCAGTGGCAGGTCCGGAGCTGCGGTGACGATCCGGGCTCGCAGCAGGCTGGGCCGGTCCCGCTCGTAGTGGCGTGGAGGCGGCTGGTGCAGTTCGAACTCTGAGCCGTCGACGACGAACCGCTGTCCGTGACTCGCCTGCTGTGCGGCGGTCAGCAGCCGGGTCGACCAGTCTCGGCGGCGCACTGCTTCGGCGATCAGCGCCGGCAGGAGCGGTGTCAGTGCCCGGGTGCGGTTCTGCATCCGCGACTGCTGATGCCTCTTCGCCTTCGAGGCGTTCTTCGACTCGTGCCGTGACACCGGACACGGCGCGACCCACGGCCCCCACCGTCCGGGTTCGTCGTGTGACCACTCCGCTAGGTCCCGATACATGCCTCGGACGGCGAACAGGATGGAGTGGATCTCGCGGCGCGGTTGGCCGTCGGTGGTCATCGACAGTCGTTCGCGCCACTCAGCCGCGACCTCGGGTGCCAGCCGCAGATCGTCCTGTGCGGGGTTGATCTGCAGGACCTCCCACCAGAACAACCGCACTAGCCGGTACGCCCAGCCCTCCAGGCTGCCGTAGTCCATCGACGGTTTGAGCTCGCGCAGGTAGTCGACCAGCAGGTGGCGCACCCCGCCGACCGGGATGCCGTAGCGGTCGACGAGGGTCTCGACCGAGTGCTGGCGGGTGTTGCCCTTGGCCGACCACGCGGCTCGCAGGGTGGCGGGTTCTCCCGCGAACGGGCCAAGCGCGACCAACAGCTCCCAGGCCAGATGCTCGCGCCGGTTCCGGCCCGAGGTGCGCACCACGTCGGCGTAGAACAGCAGATCCTCACCTTGGAGCTGATCGAGGCGTTTCCCGGTCCGGATGAGCACCCGCGACAGGCAGGCCTCGGCGTCGTACTGGTGCCGCAGCAGCGCCGACCGGTAGGCCGGCAGCGCCCGCAGCTGCTCCAGCTGCTCCGCCTCGTTGACAGTCAGCAGACGCTGCGGAAGGTGAGCGCCGGCCTTGGAAGCCAGCTGCCAGCCGTAGGAGGGACGCAGCACGCGCGCAGCCAGCAGCGCGTTCACGCCTTGAGCCGCCGACGGCTCCGGCGTGCGTGGCGTGACCGACGACCGCCACGTTCGAGGTGCCAGGTCGGCGCCGCTGGCCAGCCACCGCTGCTCCCAGGTGTCGCCCTCGAACCTGTCCAGCCACCGCAGGACCCGCCGCACGCCGGTCGACGTCGGCTTGCGGCTGGGGAACACCTCGAGCGCCCGGTCCAGGGTGAAGCTGATCGCGTCATCCACGCCGAGCCACTGGACCACCTCACCAGGTGCGCCCGGTAGCAGAACCGGGGCTGCGGACCCCAGGTCGTAGGCATGCCGGAGTAAGATTCGGCCACGCTGCCCGAACAAGGCATCTGGCGCCACCGCGGTCGGAGGCGACAACGGCTTCGTCGTCGGACCGGATGCCGCCCGAGTCTGCGCCGCCTGAATCCGCGCAGCCGATCGCGGGTCGGCCGGAAGTTGATCGGCGTCGATTGATACGTCGGTCATGCGGGAAGCCCCAGTAGCTCCCGGACCATGGACTCGTCGTAGGCAGGCTCGATCACCGGTCCAGCCGGCCGCGGCCGGGCATGGTGCTCGAGGACCTTGGCGACCAGGTCCTCCAGCCGAGGCTGGGTGTAGATCTGGGTGGTCGACACGCTGGCGTGCCGAAGGATCGTCTGGACGTCGAACAGCGTGAACGCCGGGTCCGCCAGCAGCCGGGACGCCGCAGTGTGCCGTAGATCGTGCAGCGTCCAGTTCGTGCCCAACGCCGCGTTGGCGCGTTGCAGCACTGCTCTCGCGGTGTGGTAGGTCAACGGTCGTGGTGTGCCTTGGCGGGTCCACCACACCGGGCCGCCCGGTTCAGCCGGCGGCCCCTCCTGCAGATACAGCGCCAGCCACACGAACGAATCCACGCTCGCAGGGACCGTCTCCCGTAAGCGGCTTCCCTTGCTGACCACAGTGATCGTGTTCGCGCCTGCATCCAGGTCGCCGCCGTGGCGCAGTCCCAGCAGCTCGCTGGCCCGGACCCCACTCGACAGCCAAAACGACACCAGAGCCCGGTCCCGGTTGCTGCGCAGCGCCCCGAACAACGTGTCCGCGGCATCATCAGGAATCGCCCGCCACGTCGGCCGCGGTGCCTTCTGCCGATATGTCGCCCGCCGGTGAATGACGAAGTCCTCCATCGGGTTGTGGTGCGCGGCACCCCTGCCAGGAGACCGTGTTCGCTGGGCTGGGACAGGGTTGACCAGCGGTCCCAGGTCGGCCGCGCACGCCCACTCGTAGAACCCGAACAAGACACTCAGCTGATGGTTGATCGTCCTGGCGGCGTACGTCGTTCCCAGTGACGCCTTACCCGTGAGCGGGTTCACCGACCCCGGCGTCGGCGCAGACGGGCGCCGACGCTGCCGCTGAGGAACCGGCGTCTCACGCAGCCACTCCACGAACTCCCGCACATCGACTCGCTCCGGCCGCTCCCACGGCGTCCAGCGGCCGTGCAGGAACCGAAACCAGCGCAGCAGGTCGAACGCATAGCTGCGCAGCGTCCCCACAGAGCAATCCGACGCGGCCAGATCCCGAAGGAAACCAGAAGCCGCGCCGTGCTCGAACTCCGGGAACAGCACCCGCCACCGCAACCCCGTCCCGAACTCCGACACCCGGCCCACTTCACCAACCACCGGCACACTCTCTCCAGTCACGCACCCGCGCCGCCAATCGGCGCACCGAAGAGTTCAGTCAACTAGCCGGGTCGGGGCCGTGTGCCGGTCCGGAGAGGTGCGATTGTGGTCCCGCAACGGCAAGGACTTCACCGCGAAGCTTCCGGACGTCCAAGCCGGGCGCGGTGGATCGCGCGGTGTTGCGTCCGGGTCCGATCACCTGGAAACCCGCGGTAGCGAGTGCGATCGCCGTCGCCTTGCCGATACCTGAGGAAGCGCCTGTTACGAGCGCGACCTGCTGAGCTGCTGTCATCACGGGCTCCTGAGGTTCAGATGCCGTTTCGGCAAGGGGAAGGAAGGATCTTCGGACCTTCCAATTAGTGACCGTACTCATAACTGAGGCCAGTCACAGCCTGTTCCGGAGGATGCCCAAGCGCCATCGCGTCCGCTCTCGCCGCGCCGCTCGACTGTCGGCTGCGGCGGCGATCCCGCACGACCTGGCGCGCTCAGCCCTCTCGCGGCGAGCCCATGTGCCGGTAGTCCTTGACAAGATTTATGAGCAGGCTCATTATTGAGTATGCTCGGTTTTGCTGTGCTGGACGAGACCTGAGCAAGCCAACAGAGCAGCGTCAGACCAGGAAGGAAGTCACCGTGCGAGCGTTTGTCGTCAGCAAGTACAAGGGGCCTCTGCAGGAAGCGGATGTCCCCGAGCCCGTGGTCGGAGAGCGTGACGTGCTCGTCCAGGTCCGGGCCGCCGGGCTCAACCTGCTGGACGAGAAGATCCGGTCGGGGGCGTTCAAGTCGTTCCTGCGGTACGAGTTGCCGCAGGTCATGGGCAACGATGTCGCCGGGACCGTGGTCGGCGTCGGCGCCAAGGTGCGGGGCTTCGCGGTCGGCGACCAGGTGTATGCCCGGCCGGACAAGGACCGCATCGGGAGCTTCGCGGAGCGCATCGCGGTGGCCGAGGCCGATCTGGCGCTCAAGCCGGCGACGGTCACCTTCGAGGAGGCGGCCTCGCTGCCGCTGGTGGCCCTGACCGCATGGCAGGCGCTGGTCGAGAAGGGCAATGTTCGGCCGGGCCAGCGGGTCCTGATCCACGCCGGCGCCGGTGGCGTCGGGACAGTCGCGATCCAACTCGCCAAGTACCTCGGCGCCACTGTCGCCACGACGGTCAGCACGGGCAACGTCGACTTCGTCCGGACGCTCGGCGCCGACAGCGTCATCGACTATCGCAACGAGGACTTCGGACAGCTCCTGGACGGGTACGACCTGGTGCTGGACAGCGTCGGCGGGACGAATCTCGAGAAGTCCCTGCGGGTGCTGCGTCCTGGTGGCAAGGCGATCGGCATCGCCGGACCGCCCGATCCCGCGTTCGCCACAGAGGCCGGAATGAACCCGGTACTGCGCCTCGCGATCGCGGCGCTCAGCCGCAAGATCCGCGGGCAGGCGAAGAAGCTCGGCGTGACGTACGAGTTCCTCTTCATGCGCGCCAGCGGCGACCAACTCCGCCAGATCACCGCCCTCGTCGACAGCGGTGTGCTGCGTCCCGTCGTCGGACGCGTCTTCGACTTCGACCAGACCGTGGAGGCTGTGCAGTCGCTCGGCAAGGGCGGCATCCGCGGCAAGGCCGTCATCACCCGGGCCTGACAGCCCTTCTCACCATTCGCAGGACCAGAAAACAGGAGAGCATCATGAGCAACACCGAGACCTCGAACGAACCTGTCATCACCTCATACGCGCATGCCCCGGCCCGCACTGTCACCGCCGGCGGCGTCACTTACGCCTACCGGGAGCTCGGACCGAAGGGCGGTGTCCCCGTCGTCTTCTTCGTGCACCTGGCCGCGACCCTGGACAACTGGGACCCGCGGATCGTCGACCCGATCGCCGCCGGGCGCCACGTCATCACGTTCGACAACCGCGGCGTCGGGGCCTCGAGCGGCAGCGTTCCCGGCAGCGTCGAGGAGATGGCCGACGACGCCTACACCTTCATCAAGGCACTCGGGTTCGACAAGATCGACATCTTCTCCTTCTCGCTGGGCGGAATGATCGCGCAGGACCTCGTGATCAAGCACCCCGAGCTCGTCCGCAAGCTCGTTCTGACCGGCACCGGACCCAGGGGCGGCAAGGACATCGACAAGGTCGTCGGCGTCACCTACTGGGACATCCTGCGCGCGACGTTGACGCGGCAAGACCCGAAGGAATTCCTGTTCTTCAACCGCAACGCCACCGGCAAGCCCGCTGCTCGCGCATTCGTTCAGCGCCTGCAGGAGCGCACCGTCGACCGCGACGCGGACATCAAGGTGCGCGCATTCCGGACCCAGCTGAAGGCGATCCAGAAGTTCGGGCGATCGGCCCCCGCCGATCTGTCGAAGCTCACGCAGCCCACCCTGATCGCGAACGGTGACAACGACCGGATGGTGCCCTCGGTCCTGTCCGAGGACCTGCACCGCCGCATCAAGGGCTCGAAGCTGATCATCTACCCGGACTCCGGGCACGGCGGCATCTTCCAGTTCCACCAGAAGTTCGCTCCGATCGCGGTCGAGTTCCTGGCCGGCTGACCGCTCCGACCAACCGGCCGAACGAATGCAGGCAATTACCATGGCTATGAAGTATCCCTACGCCAAGAAGCCCTTCGTCTCATCGATCCCGCTGTGGATGCGCACCGACCAACCACGGCAGACGGGCATGGACTACTGGAAGGGTCCCCACTCCAAGATCATCTCCGCCACACCCGGCTTCGAGGAATACCGCCAGATCCACCTGGCCGAGCACAACCCCGGGCTGTGGCCCGCGACCCGCGGCGTCGAGACCGCGATCCCGGACGACCGCAGGATCGACGGGGTCGCCGAGGTGACGTTCGGCTCCGTCGTGTCCCCGCTGCTGGGCCGCAAGCAGACCAGGCTGGCGTTCCAGGACGAGGTGAACGTCTTCCGACGCACCCTGCTCTACGCCGGACCTCCATACTCGGCGCGCTGGTACGACGTCGCCGGGCCCGGCGAGAAGGTCGCTGCCCGGGCCCTGCTCTACCTGAGGCGAAGAGACGGAGTCCGCACCGGCACGTTCCGCAAGCACGTCAACGAGCTCGCCCGCACGCTCGCCGGCACGGGCGTACTGAGGGAACTGAGGACCCAGGTCTTCATGCCCTGGAATGAGAAGCTCTGGGACACCCCGAACGTCGCGCACGACAACCCTCCCGACCAGCGGTTCCACGCCTCCCTCCTCCTGGGCTTCGCGGATCCGGCAGCGCGGGCCGACTTCTTCAAGGGCCCCGAGATCGCGAGCCTGTCAGACACGTTGGCTTCGTTTGCCTCCGCCATCCACGCCTACGACGTCACCGACGCACTGACCTACGTGAAAAACGGCAAGGAACTCCCGCACTACCAGCGATAACGGCAACGCCCTGCCCTGCGGCTGGTGATCCACCAACAGAAAGAACATGAACATGCCCTCCCTCGATGGAGCAGTCATCCTGGTCACCGGAGCAAACGGCGGCATCGGAACCCACTTCGTGCACCAGGCTCTCGCCCGCGGCGCCGCGAAGGTCTAGCCACGGCCCGCACCCCGCACCTGGGACGACGGCCGCGTCGTCCCTCTCACCCTCGACGTCACCGACGGCGAGTCGATCACCGCCGCCGCGGCTGCCGCGCCTGGTGTCACGGCCCTCATCAACAACGCGGGCGCGATCCCGCCGAGCGCAAGCCGGCTGGAGGTCACCGAGGCGGACATCCGGGCAAACATGGAGATCAACTTCTTCGGTCCAGTCTTCCTCGCACGCGCGTTCGCGCCGGTCCTGGCCGCCAACCCGCGGTCGATCCTCGTCGAGAGCTCGCGCCCCGCGGCGTCCACGTGACCGGGGTTCACATGGGGTACGTCGAAACTCGCATGGCGGCACATGCCGACGGGCCCAAGATAGCGCCGCCCGACCTCGTGACGAAGGTCTACGACGCCGTCGAGGCCGACGAGTACGAGATCATCGGCGACGAGCTGACCGCGCAGATCAAGGCGGCCCTGAGCGGCCCCGTCGAGGCGCTCTACCCAGAGCTCCGCACACCATGACACTCCCGGCCGCCGTGGAAGAATGAGCGCCGGCAGATCCGAGCCCACTCAGCAACGAAGGGCGGCAGCCATGCCCGTCACCTCCAAGTCGCCATCGAAGTCGCCCGGTCGGCGCGAGCGGAACAAGCAGGACAAGCTCGACCGCATCACCGCAGCCGCCAGCGAGCTCTTCGCCGACCGCGGCGTCGACGAGGTCACCACCCAGGAGATCGCCGACAAGGCCGACATCGGGGCGGGCACGCTGTTCCTCTACGCCAAGTCCAAGGGCGAACTGCTCCTGCTCGTGCAGAACTCGACCTACGCCGACGCACTCCAACGAGGTAGGTCAGCGGCCGAGGGCATCACAGACACGCTCGACGCCGTGATGGCGATCGTGCGCCCCGTCGTGGAGTGCAACCGCAAACAGGTCGACAACGGGCGGACCTACCTGCGGGAGATCGTCTTCGGCGACCCCGCCGAACCCCACCACCGCGACGCACTCGTCCTGACCGTGCAGACCGAGGAAGCGATCGCCGCCGTCCTGCAGCGAGACGGGCGCACCAGCCCGCGGGACGCCGCGGCACGCGCGCACATCGTCTCCGCGATCATGTTCATCAGCATGGCCGCAACCATCAACGCCGCCAAACCGGTCGGCGACGTCGTGCGGGAGATCCGGGACCAGGTGCAGGTGCTCCTACCCGAATGACGCCACCTCGGTTGTCGTGAACGGTTGAGTCAGGGAACCATTCACCCCTCTCGGCAAACTGGATCTGACCCCGGCATTCCGTGGTTGCATGATCGCTGTGGGTCGATGAACAGTAGGCCGTCCAATGCTGAGATCACTCGGCAACCCATCCGAGTGGTGCAATTGTGGGGCGTAACGCTTGCCTAGGGCAACACTGGCGGAGTGGGTAAGCCGGCCGCTGGCCAGGGCCACCCCTGCGATGGGCGTGGAGGTCAGCGGTGATGTGCGCTGCAGGCCGACCGGTGGCGTCACCAACGCCAACGGTAGAGCGACACCAGACACCACACGGACGCCTCACCAAGGTGTCGCACACCAGGCGAAACCAGTGCGGCAGTTCACGACACCAAATCCAACCCTCTAAAAGTGGAAGACCAGAGAGACCGTCGAGGCGATCGTCGGTGCCGTGACCGGGTCGCTGCGCTGCCCGGACGTAGTGGTGGTGGGCCGCTACCGAGGCTCCCTACTCGAGGTGATCGGTCGGACAGTGAAGCTCAGCAACGACCAGGCCGTCGCCGTCGGCAGACTGCTGAAAGCGGCCCGCTCGCGGCATCCGTGGCCGGACGAGATCAGCACCTATTGGGGCCGGGACAGCAAGACCCCGATCATCAAAGGTCGAACCCAACGTGGTCGTCGAGGTCGCCGCGGACGCGGCGATGCAGGCCGGCCATTACCAACATCCACTGCGGCTTGTCCGTCAGCGCAGCGACCTCACTCCAGCCGATGTCGAGACGCTGCCAGACGGCAGCCGCAAGTGATGGCGGAATCTCCAGGGCGGCGACTGCACCGACCGACCGCAGCTGACTCTCACCGCACGGACTGCTCGGAGTGGTCGATCGTGCCGTCAGCTCAGACAACTTCAGCGAGCGAAGACAAGCAGGAGGACTCCGGTCACCGCGAGCGATAGCAGCAGCGACAAGCCGCAGCCAAGCCGGTTACTGAAGAAGAACATCGATCAGTCCATTCGATCGGGTGCAGCCGCCGGAATCCGTGGAACAGACTGCCGCCCCGGGCAAAGCCCAGGGCGGCAGTCGGGAGCGGATGGTTAGCCGCGGTCGTCGTAGAAATCGCGGCTTCCGGACTTGGCGAGGCCCCGGCTGATCATGTAGCCGATGGTCAGCAGGGTGACGAAGAACCAAGCCTGCTTGGCGTTGAAGTCGCCGTCGTCCATGACCTCGGAAGCGATCAGAACAGCGAACACCGACAGCACATAAACGATCATTTCGGTCGTCTTGAACGACGACTTGGTCTCCGTGCTGGCACGGCGGTGGGGATGAGCGTCGACATCGGGTGACACACGGGCGCCAGTGGCGTGGACAGACATGCGGAACTCCTCTATTTGCATGCAAACACACCTGGCTTCTCAAGTGCAGGGCTCGTCGAGCCCACACCTCAGTGCCCCAACGAACCGGCCACAAACGCTGCGCGCGATAAATCACAACCAACGGGCCGGACGTACGCAGTAGGAGCCAACTTGATCGGGCCGCCGCGGTCCAAACTCGATCCCCGACCAGCTCACCAAACTGTCGCCGCCACATTTGCTCGAGCAGTTGCCTGATGCGCCAGCTCGATCCACTGAAGAGTTCAGTCAGATCCCGGACGGCGTAGTACTCGACAGCGAGCTCGTGATCCTTGATAAAGACGACCGAATGAGTTTCGACGCTGCAGCAACGCCTAGTCACCAGCCCAGTCAAGGCGCGCGCCAAGGCCGCCAAGATGCCCGCCTCCTACGCTGCGTTCGACCTGCTCGCGGCCGATGCTGTTGACCGGCGAGCACAGCAGTGGACGGTGCGCCGGCAACGACTCGAGCAGCTGGCCGGCGGTTGGGCGCCGGCTTCAAGGCCGTCGCGGCCGCCGCGGCTGGTCAGGCCGGCTTGACCGCCAGCGTTGCGAAATAGTGCGACATGTATTGGGCGGATGCGTTGGATTGGTGCGGTGCTTCGGCGAAGCCGGTGAGGACGAACCCGGCGGCGAGTTGCCCGCCGATCTGGTCGGTGAGGGTGTGGCTGTATTCGAGAGCGGCGTCCGCGCCGAACTTCGTGGCGCGTTCCTCGGCGGAGTACTGCGTGACATCGCTGTAGGGCAGGGTGTGTACGACGATCAGCTCGCCGCGCTCGTCGAGGGCCTCGTGGTCGAACAAGTACGCGTCAGGGTTGAGGAAGCCCGCGAGCAGAGTTCCGCCCGGTCGCAGGACGCGGAAGCACTCACGCCACACCGGTGCCAAGTCGGGTACGAACAAGTTCGAGACCGGGTGGAAGACAACGTCGAATGCTGCGTCGCCGAAGGCGCTGAGGTCGCGCATGTCGCCAAGGACGGTGCGCAGCTCGAGTCCGTCGCGCGCCGCCACCATCTGGTCCTGGCCGAGCTGGCGGGGCGAGTTGTCGAACACGGTGACCCGCGCCCCTGCGGCGGCGAGGATCGGACCCTGCTGGCCACCGCCGGAGGCCAGGCACAACACGTCCTTGCCGGTCAGGTCCGTCGGCAGCCAGGAGCGATCGACTGGCTCGCGCCCGATGAGAACAATCGACCAGTCGCCCCTGCGGGCGCGCTCGACATCCTCAGCACTCACCGGCCTCGACCACTCGTTGCCCTCCTGGACATACTTGTCCCAGGCTGCCCGATTATGGGCAGCGGGGTCGTCAACACGGTCCCGCACGTTCAACTCCCTACCATAGCCAAGCGGATACCTGCCGTACTGCCAGTTCGGTGCCGCTAGCCAACACGATCACAGGCGCGGGCTCAACGAAATTGGCGCGCGTCGACGTGCCCACGGGCTCGCCGGGTGGTCGAGTAGCGGGTGCGTAAGCGCTGGTTGACAGCTGAGCTGGTCCACAGACGCGGACTGGTGGTTCAGGCGTGACCAGCGGTCATCGGGGGGTTGCCGGAGTACGCTCGGGGGAGGGCGTCGCCGGGTGGGATCGGTGACGCCGAGGCCTCGAGGGGGAGGAGCGGTGGCATGACCGCGTTTACGGTGTGGAAGTTCGATGATCCGGACGGCGCCGACCGGGCCGTGCGGGTGCTGCGGGACGCTCAGGGCGACGGGCTGGTGAAGATCCTCGACCACGCGGTGGTCAGCTGGCCGCAAGGGGAGTCCAAGCCGGCGACGCACCAGAGCCACGAAGAGACCTGGCGAGGCACCGGATGGGGTGCGTTCTGGGGCCTGCTGCTCGGCGCGCTCTTCTTCGTGCCGGTGATCGGTGGCGTCGTCGGCGCCGCGATCGGCGCGATCAGCAAGGCGACCGAGGGTGTCGGCATCAGGAAGGAAGACCTCGAGAAGATCCGCACCGAGGTGACGGAGGGGACGTCCGCCTTGTTCGTCGTCACCGAGCAAGGGGATCTCGATCGCTTGGGCGAGCGCTTCCACGGGATGGGGAGCAAACTCGTCCACACCAACCTCACCGACGCCGAACGCGACACCCTGCTGGAAACCTTCGGAAGCCGCTGACCGCGCACACCGCCGGCCGCGCACGCCGCCGGCTGCCGGTCGTAGGTTCGGGTCACTTCTCCTTGGCGGCGTGGCGGTGCATGCGGATCGCCGAGATCAGGAAGAACACGCCGCCCAGCGTCGCGTACCCGGCGATGGTGGTGACCGACGCCTTCGCGCCGCCGGCCTGCAGGATGAAACTGGTGCCGGCCAGGGTGGAGATTCCGCCGCTGAGGATCATCGCCCACTGGCCACCGAGCCGGTGGCGCAGGACCGCGACGATCAGTTGGACGATGCCCGCGATGATCGCCCAAACGCCCCACACCCGCAGGACATCGGGAATGCCGGAGGTGACGGCGACGGCCAACCCGATGGCGGCTAGCAGACTCACCGCCATGTTGACGTACAGCGGGATTCTCGGACGCGCGGCTCCCGAGGAGCGGAAGTCGATCACCGCCGCGGCGACGTCGAAGAGCGGGTAGATCACCAACAGGGTGATGCTCGCCGGATTGAGCGTCGAAGCGGTCAGGGCGAGCAGACCCGCCCAGACGACGGCGAATCCGAAGCGGGCGTAGTACAGGTTCCGAAGCCCTTGGGTCGTGCTGGTGGCATCAGCTACGGCTCCGGGGTCGCCGGCAACGATGGAACTGGACATCAGGTCCCTCTCTCGATGGTGAAGCGGCGGACGATCCCGCCCGGTGTCACTTGGCTGCCGTCGAACCGGGAGACAGAACGATCGGTACACCTGATCCTGCGTGAGCAAGTCGACGAATGTCAAGACCGATCGTTCTGTCTGCTAACCTCGACGCAGTACTTCGGGAGAGGACGGCGGATGTCGGAAGCACGGTCCCGGCTGCTCACCACGGCTAGCGAGCTCTTCTACGCCGAAGGCCTGCACGCCGTCGGTATCGATCGCGTCATCGCTGCCGCACCGGTGACGCGCGCCACGCTGTACAGGCACTTCCCGAGCAAGGACGACCTCGTCGTCGCCTACCTGACACAAGCCGACGAGGCGATTCGCGCGCGGGTGGACGCCGCCCGGGCTCAGGACGCGTCCCCCGACGACATCGTCCGAACTGTCAGTCGGTCCATCGCGGACGACATCCAGCGCCCCGGCTTCCGGGGCTGCGCGTTCCTCAACGCCGCCGCGGAGTACCCCGACCCGACGCATCCGGTCCACCAGGCGGTCCTCCGGCACCGGGAGTGGTTTCTGGCTGCGATCACCGAGCTTTTCTCAGCCACCGGGAAACCCGACCCGGAACCCGCCGCGCGGCACTTCGTCATGCTCCGAGACGGCGCCATGTCCGCCGGCTGCCTGACCGACCCGAAACCCATCAGCGAAACCTTCCTGCGCGGGATCGAAGGCCTCCTCACGTACCGCAGCCATCTGCAACCGCACGCCTAGATCAGCCCGCAAGCGAAGAAGCCCGGCCGCAGGGGCGTGGTGCAACTCGGGGTGACGCAGCCCGAGGCGTGGCAGGGTGGGGGGATGGAGTTGCGGGTGCCGGTTGATGGTGGTGAGGTTTGGGCTGAGCATGTGGCTGGGCCGGGGGCGCCGGTGGTCCTGCTGCATTCGGGGGTTGGGGATTCGCGAGGGTGGGATCCGGTGATGCCGCGGTTGGTGGAGCGGCATCGAGTGGTGCGGTACGACGTTCGCGGGTACGGGCGGTCCGCGCCGCCGACGCGTGAGTTCTCGTTGGCCGGGGATCTCGTCAGCGTGCTGGACCAGTTGGGGCTCGAGGAGGTCGTGCTGGTCGGGTGCAGCCTGGGTGGGGATACCGCGCTCAGCCTGGCGCTGGACGATCCGGCTCGAGTGCGGGCGCTGGTGCTGCTGTGTCCGGGCGTCAGTGGGTTCCCGATGCCGGAGGAGCCGGAGCTCGATGCGGAATTCGAAGCGCTCGCGGAGAAGCGGGACGTCGCCGGCGTCGTGCAGCTCGGGCTGCGGATGTGGGCGGGTGCAGGGGCCGACGAGGCGGTGGTCGCTCAGCTGGAGGCCGCCGTACCGGCGTGGTTCGACCAGGGCGACTTCCTGCGGAAGGGGCGGCCCGTTTACGACCGCCTGCACGAGATCCAGGCGCCGACCGTGGTGATGGTCGGCGACAAGGATCGTCCGATCCTCGCGGCCGTGGCCGGTGCGACCGCGGCCCGGATCCCCAAGGCCGACTTCATCTGGCTGCCCGGCGCCGACCACTACCCCAGCCTCCGCTGCCCCGACCTGGTGGCCGAGACCATCCTTCGCCGGGCGGTCTGACCCTTGCCGTAGACCAGTTGAACCAGATAGGTTCACCGGGTCTAGATGGTCAAGTGGAAGGCTGTCATGCGTGTCACCGTCTTCCCGGCGCCTGTCGAGCTCGGTCTCGCGCTGGCGGAGCGGATCGCCGACGGGGTCGACGCGGCGCGCGGCGCCTGGCAGGCACTACGTGCTCGGCTGACCTGGCGGCCGCAGCCCGGTCAGCTCCTACACGGCCCTCGCGGCCCTCGTCCGGCGTCGCCGCTCGGATCTGTCCGGCCTGGTCATCGCGATGATGGACGAGTACGTCGAACCGTCCGTCCAGGGCTTCGGGTACATCTCACCCGATCTTCCGCACAGCTGCCGCCGGTTCGCGCGCGAGTCGATCGTGCAGCCGTTGTCATCCGCGGCACGCGAGGGTCGCGGCATCCGCCCCGAGAACGTGTGGGTGCCGGATCCGGACAACCCCGAGGAGTACGACCGCCGCCTGGAGCGAGCCGGCGGCGTCGACCTGTTCACCCTGGCCTCGGGCGCCTCCCGACGGACACATCGGCTTCAACCCGCCCGGGAGCGACCGCGCTTCGCGATCCCGCCTCGTAGAACTGCCGGAGCCGCTCCGCCGGGACGGCTTCGCCCCGATCCGGTCATCGAGCCGTCTGGTGTCGGGGTCGCCGTCGTGGCGGGGACTGGGCCCGCTGTTGCCGGGCGAGGACCCACGCGGCGCGAGTGGAGCGCGAGCTGGTGGATCCTCGAGCCGCTTGGCGCAGGCGGGCTGGGAGATCGCGCGCTGCACGCCGTTTACCGGCATGCGCTCGGCCTGGGGCCGGACACTGCGCTGACTGCCTCGTTGCTGCAGCTCTATGGGTACGACGCCGTCGAGCAACTGCGGCACGCCTTCACCCAACGCGTCGGATCGCGGCCGTGGCAGGACAAGGCGCAGGCCGCCCGAGTCGTCCACGGCCTGGCGGCTGCGGGTGATGCCGTGGCAGTGGAGATCGTGCGGACCCAGGCGGCGCATTTGGCCGAGTACGCCAAGACGGCGGCTGTCCGCGTCGGGTTCACGCCTGGTGTGGACGCCGTACCGGTGGCGTTGTCGGGGTCAGTGCTGACGGCGGAGGCGTCGCCACTCGCCGAGGAGCTCGTGCGGGCGCTGCAGGTCGAGCTACCGGGGGCTGTGCCGGTCGTGACGTCGCTGCCGCCGGTGGCTGGTGCGGTGCTGGATGCGATGGCCGAGGCAGGGGTCGCGCTGACTCCGGAGGTAGTCGAGGCGCTGCGGGAGACGATGCCTGCTGCGGACCTGCTCCGGACCTAGACGCCGGGGCGGTACAGGTCGGCCTGGAAGCGGTAGGCGTCGCCGCGGTACGTCGTACGGCTGATCAACACGGGCAGACCTGCCGTGTCGTAGGTGACCTCCTGGCCGACGAGGACCGGGGCGTTGGCGGCGAGGCCCAGCAGGTCGGCCTGCTCTGGACCGGCGATCAAGGCCTGCAGGGTGTAGGCGCTGCGGGCCACCACGATGCCGCAAGTCTCCTCGAGTGCCTGGTACAGCGAGCGGTCGGTGAGGTCGACGTCGGCCAGTGCACGAGCCCGCTCCGCGATCAGTACGGCGTCGTCGAGGCAGATCGGTATCTCGTTCATCCCGCGCAGCCGATAGACCCGCAGCACGGGCGCGGCAGGGGCGATGCCGAGCAACTCCGCCTCGTCGAGACTCGCCTGCCGCTCCCGTACGTCGAGAATGCGAGACGTCGGCCGCAGCCCACGAGCACGGGCCATCTCGGTGAAGCTCTGCAGCACGCTCGGCGGCGTGCCGACGACCTTCTCCGGCACGAACCACCCGCGCTGAGCGGACCGCTCCAGCAGTCCCTCGTCAGCCAGTCGCACCAGGGCCTGCCGCAAGGTCGCCCGGCTGACCCCTAGCTGCTCCGCCAGCCCTCGCTCACCCGGCAGCCGGCTCCCCGGCGCATAGATCCCACGCCGAAGCCCACCCGTCAGCCGCCCGTACGCAACCTCACCCGCCGACCGCTCCACCACTCCCGCATCCTAAGACCTCAACTGGCCTAACTGGTCTCATTTCGCCGGGTAGGAGAGGTGCTGGTGGATCATTTGCCAGCCGGTGGCCGTGTGCTTGAAGACTCGGGTCGAGCGGGATTCGGTGTCGGTGCCGTCGGCCTCGACGTGGTCGATGCCGTAGGCGACGGCCAGGTCGCCGGACGACTCGACGGTGAGGTTGGGGGTGGTGAAGGTGATCTCCAACGGGGTGGATTCCAGGCCGGTTTTGCAGACTTCGCGGACGGCGGGCTTGCCGGCGTACTCGCCGTCGATCTCGTAGGAGACGACGTCCTCGGCGATGGGTTGCATCAGGGCGTCGAGGTTGCGGGCGCTGGTGTCGGCGGTCCACCGGTGCATCAGGGCGCGGATCTGGTCCTCGGCGGCGGCGGGTGGTACGTCGTCGTGCGGGAAGGAGTGGTGTTCGTGGGTGACGGTCCAGCGGCCGTTCTCGCGGCGGAGGCCGATGGTCAGCCGCAGGCGCGACGCGGGGTTGGCCGCGAGCTCGTCGGGCGTGCCGCAACGCAGGAGGGCGAACGCGAAGGCGACGTCCGCGCCCGCGGTGACCTCCAGTGATTCCAGGGCGAACGATGCACCCGACCGCTGCCACTCGAAGAAGCCGGGCCACGTCTCGCGGTAGGCGTCGACACCACGCACCCCGTCGTACGGCGGGGGCACGTCGAACATCACGATGTCCGGCGAGTGGTCGGCGAGCACCGTGTCCAGGTCGCCGGCGTGCACCGCGGTGACCCAGTTCTCGATCAGCGTGCGGACTTCCTGCTCGTTCGTCATCGCTCGAGTCCTTTCGAAGAGGGTTGTCACACCTACAACCCCGGCACCTCGAGCAAACTCATCGCGGCAGCTCGTCCGGTAGCCCGAAGCTCGCGAAGTCCGCGTCCAGGAAGGACACCACCTCGACGATCTCCGACCCGCGCAGGAAGATCACGTCCAGCCCGCCCGGCACGAACCGGTCGTGGTCCCACAGGTACGTCCCGAACGCGAGCTGCCCGTTCGCCCGGACCGGCAGGAACCGCCACTTCTCCCGCAGCGGCCCGTCCAGCAGGAACCGCCGGATCCCGGCCCGCCCGGAGAACCACTGCATCAGCGGCGGCATCGAGTACTTCGCGTCGTCCGCGAGCATCGCCACGATCGCGTCCACGTCACCGGCTTCCCACGCGGCCACGTACCGCCGTACCAGGTCACGCTCGGCGGACTTGCCGAGCTCTCGCAGCGTCTCCTGCTGACTGGGCTGCAACGCGCTCAGCACAGCACGGGCCCGCTGCAGCGCGCTGTTGACGGCAGCAACCGACGTCTCGAGCAGCTCGGCCACCTCACGCGCAGCAAACGCCAGTACGTCGCGCAGCAGCAGGACAGCACGCTGTAGCGCAGACAGGTGCTGCAGCGACGCCACGAAAGCCAGCTCCACCGACTCCAGCGCCACCACCCGGGCCTCCGGATTCAGGCGTGCGGTCCAGTCCAGTCGGCGCGCCGGGTACGGCTCCAGCCACTCGGCCTCGAAGGACGCGTTCAGGTCGGTCGGCAGCTCCCGCTTCCCGCGCTTCTCGATCAGCGTGAGGCAGCGGTTCGTGGCGATCTTGTAGAGCCAGGCCCGGATCGAGCCGCGGTCCTCGTACCTGCCGAGGCCGTTCCAGGCCCGCACCAGGGTCTCCTGGACGGCGTCGTCCGCGTCGGCGTCCGACCCGAGCATCCGGTAGCAATGCGCATGCAGCTCCCCACGCCACGGCCCCACCAGCTGTCCGAAGGCGTCCTGATCACCGCCTCGTGCGGCGTCGAGCAGCTTACGCATTAAGGGCACGCTAGCGAGTGACCGGTCCAGCGAGCCAGAGTTTCGGCAGCCTTTCCGTTGTCCACAGCCTCCCGGCACCGCTCCAGACAGTCCGCGAGGTGCTCGAGCAGCAGCCCCTGGCCAAGCTCCAGCGTGGCCAGTGCAGCCGCTGCGTTCAGCAGTACGACGTCCCGCACCGGCCCACGTTCACCGTCGACCAGACCGCGCAGCACCCGCGCGTTGTACGCGGCATCACCGCCCCGCAGCTCAGCCAACGACACCGGCCGCAACCCGAGCGCTCGCGGGTCGAACACCACCTCGGACGCTCTGCCGCCGTACACGACCCAGACCCGTGAGAGCCCAGTAGTGGTCAGCTTGTCCAACCCGTCGTCGCCACGGGCCACCAGTGCGGACCGGCCTTGCGCGGCGAGCGCACCGGCGAGTACAGGCAGCATCTGGGGGTTGGCGACACCCACCAGTTGGTGCTGCGGGTCGGCCGGGTTCAGTAGCGGTGCGAGCACGTTGAACGCGGTCGGCACGGCCAGCTCACGCCGTACGACCGCCACGTGGCGCAGCGCGGGGTTGAAGCGTGGAGCGAACAGATAGGTCAGGCCGACCTCGGCGGCGACGCGCACGGCCTCGTCAGCCGACAGGTCGAGTGGCACGCCTAGGTGCTCCACCAAGTCGGCTGACCCACCGGCGGACGAGGAGGCAGCGCGCCCGCCGTGCTTGACCACAGTCACGCCGGTGGAGGCCGCGACGACCGCAGCCATCGTGGAGACGTTCACTGCGCCGGTCCGGTCGCCTCCGGTGCCGACGATGTCGACGAACGGTCCGCGGATCCGCACCGGCGCCGCGTGCGAACGCAGTACCGAGGCTAGGCCGGCGATCTCGTCGGCCGTCTCGCCCTTGGCCCGCAAGGCGATCAGGAAGCCGGAGATCTGGGCCGGCGACACGTCGCCCAGCACCAGCTGATCCATCGCCCAGGCGGTGTCCGCGGCGGTCAGGTCGGAGCCGGCCAGGAGCGCGGAGATCAGCCCGGACCAGGTCCGGAACGTTGTTGCCATCGGCAATCCTCGGGGTGCTGGGCCGCCCACGAGGAGAGATCACGACGGCCGCCTCGCAGGAGACGGCCGGGTGGGTACGCGGGGGCAGACCGTCTAGTCGACGGCCCACCAGTTGCCCGCGCACAGGAACATGCCAACGACTATAGCGTCAGGCGACGAGCTCCTCGGCGACGTTCCAGCCGCGGATGTGGTCGATGGTGAAGGTCGGGACGAGGTGTGCGTCGTCGCCCAGGCTGCGGTCGGGGAAGTCGAAGACGGCGAGCATCAGCTGCATCGGGTACGACGGGGCGCCCGGGCACGTGCGGATCGGGGCACCGTCGACGAAGAACGTCGCCTCGCCGGGAAGCCATTGGACGGCGTAGCTGTGGAAGTCGCGCAGGTCGATCGGCAGCGGCACCACCTCGAAGTCCTGCGGCAGGATCGGGTCCCGCAGTTGCTTCAGGCCCATGCCGACCCCGGTGGACACGCCCGGCACGATCGCGTCGCCGAACACCTCCATCACGCAGATCTCCCCGCACCGCTCCGGCTGGTCCTCGAGCCCGACCATCCACAGCGACACCATCGACCGCGGACTGATCTCGGCGCGGGCGCGCAGCTCGACGTACCCGCCGTACGGCGTCCAGCCCCAGAACGGCTCCTGCTCCTCCTGGACGACCAGCCCCTCGCGGTACGGCTGCTGGCCGACCGTGCTCCCCACCGGGCCCGCGTAGTTGCCGGACTGGATCCCGGAGACGCGCAGGTCCGGCTTGTGGTCGCCCTCGCACCACAGCCCTTGGTCGGTGGGGATGCTGAGCGTGAGGCAGGAGTCATCCAGCGTGTACGACGCGGCTGACGCCGTACGCGAGCTCCAGTGCGGCAGGTAGTACGGCGACCACACGGACAGGTCCAGCGAGGACCCGTCGAAGTGGTCCTCGAACACCAGGTCACCACGGGTGGCAGGCATGCCACCATCATGGGCCCTGTCACATCAATGTGGCGCGATCCGTCAGGGAGATGACGGCGTACGACGGGAGACAGTGAGCAGTGGACGACCACGACCAGCTGGCGCGGCAGTTCGAGCAGCACCGAGGGCACCTGCGTGCGGTGGCGTACCGGATGCTCGGCTCGCTGGCTGAGGCCGAGGACGCGGTGCAGGAGGCGTGGCTGCGGCTCAGCCGGACCGACATGAGTGACGTGGGCAATCTGGGTGGCTGGCTGACCACAGTGGTGTCGCGGGTCTGCCTGGACACGCTGCGCAGTCGCAAGTCACGCCGGGAGGACTTCGTGCCGGACCCGATCGTGACCCGGGAGGACGCCGGGCCGGGACCGGAGGAGCAGGCGGTCGAGGTCGACGCGATCGGGCTCGCACTGCTCGTCGTACTCGAGACTCTGGCGCCGGCCGAGCGGCTCGCGTTCGTGCTGCACGACATGTTCGGCGTCAGCTTCGACGAGATCGCGCAGATCGTGGACAAGTCGCCGGCCGCGACCCGGCAGCTGGCCAGCCGGGCCCGGCGGCGGGTGCAAGGCGCGCCCGCGGGTGACGGGGATCCGGGCCGCCGCCGGGAGATCGTCAACGCCTTCCTGGCCGCCTCGCGCGGCGGCGACTTCGAGGCCCTGCTCGCACTGCTCGACCCCGACGTCGTCCTGCGCGCCGACGCCGGCGACGCCACCGTGGAGTTCGCCGGCCCAGCGGTCTCGAAGCTGGTCCGCGGCGCCCGCGCCGTCGTCGAGCAGGCCCTCCTCTTCAGCCGGATGGCCCCCTACACCGAGCCCACCCTCGTCAACGGCCTCCCCGGCGCCGCCACCATCGTCAACGGCCGCCTGATGGGCGTCATGGACCTGGTCGTCGTCAACAACAAAATCACCGAAATCAACATCCTCGCCGACCTCGACCGCCTCGCCGAGCTCCCTGTCCCCGCCTGAACCAAGAAACTTCTGCCGGGTGTGTCAATTTCGGCTGGGGTCCTTCGACGTCTGGGTGAGAGCGGATGGCGAGGGAGTGGATTGGGATGACTACGCAGGCTGTGGGATCGGTTGCCGGCGATGTGGTGGCTGGGCTGTTGGGGGCGGGGTTCAACGGTGGGGTTCGGTTGCCGGGGACGGCGGAGTACGACGTTCAGCGGCGGTCTGTGATCCCTACGGTCGACTCGCGGCCGTTGGTGGTTGCGGAGGCTTACGGCCGGACGGATGTGCAGGCGGCGGTGCGGACGGCTCGGGAGTACGGCGTGCCGATCGCGGTTCAGGCGACTGGGCATGGGACTCGGGTCCCGGCCGACGGCGGGATCCTGCTGAAGACGACGTCGATGAGCAGTGTGCTGGTCGACCCGGAGCGGCGGATCGCGAAGGTGGGGCCGGGGGCTCGGTGGGGCGCCGTACTCGACGCCGCGGGGCAGTTCGGGCTCGCGCCGTTGTCGGGCTCGCACCGCGATGTCGGCGTCACCGGCTACACGCTGGGTGGCGGGGTCGGCTGGCTGGCGCGGAAGTACGGGTTCGCGGCCGACAGCGTGATCCGGGCCGAGGTCGTCACCGCCGACGGCCGGTTCGTCACCGCGAGCGCGGAGCAGCACCCGGACCTCTTCTGGGCGATCCGCGGCGGCACCGGCAACTTCGGCATCGTCACGTCGCTGGAGTTCCGGCTCTACCCGGTCCGCCAGGTCCACGCCGGCATCGTGTACTACGGCGCCGACCACGCGGCTGCGATCCTGCGCCGCTACCGCGACTGGACCGCGACGATCCCGAACGAGCTGAGCACAGCCGTCGTACTCACCAAGGACGACGGTGTCGCCATCAAGGTCATGTATGCCGGTGAGGCCGACGTCGCCGAACACCTGCTGAAGCCACTCTTCGAGGTCGCCGGACCGCGGCTGGCCGGCGAGCTCCGGACGATCGAGTACGGCGCCGCCGCGATGGGCGGGACGCCCGCCCGGCACCTGGACTTCCTCGACGAGCTCACCGACGACCTGATCGACACGCTGACCGCCGCGGACGCGACCGTGGAGATCCGGCACTGGGGTGGCGCGATGGCGCACCCGGGGCCTGGCGCCGGACCGGTCGGTCACCGCGGTGCGTCGTACTCGCTGATCGTCGACCGCGAGCAGCCGCACCTGCCGAGCTCCGGCCGAACCTTCGTGAACTTCCTGGCCGACCCGGCCAAGGCGGAAACGGCGTATGCACCCGAGGACCTGCGCCGGCTCCGCGAGGTGAAGCGCGCCTACGACCCCACCAACGTCTTCCGCCTGAACGCCAACATCAGGCCGTGAGACAAAGAGCGACCCCGGCCCTCAGGTTCCGGAGGGCCGGGGTCGCTCGGGGCGTCAGCGGAGGGGCCGACGTGTGGGGGGACCTAGACCGTGCCTTCGTTTCCGTAGACGGAGACGTGCACGTGGTCCATGTGGTTCGCGGTGGCGCCACCGCGGTCTTCCATCCCGCGCCAGCCCTCGGAGCTGCGCTGGACGGTCCAGATCTGCTGCTGGTAGATCAGCTCGCTGATCCCGAGCTTCTGGTAGTTCGCCTTCAGCCACTCGGCGACCTCCTTGCCCTCCGAGCCGCTGACCATGATGTCGAGCGCGCGGCCGGTGGAGTGCTCGGAGCCGGTGTCACCGGCGCGGAGTCCGCCGTACGACGTGATGTTCGGGAACTTCGCGCAGACGGCCCGGTGCACCCGGATCGCGTCCTGGGTCAGCCCTTCCTCGACGGCCGAGCCCGACTTGCAGGCGGCCTGCGAGATGGTGCTCGCGGTGGTCGCGGTGCTCGCGACCGGCTTGGTGGCCGACAGGTACGCCGCCTTCACCCAGCGGGACTTGCCGTCCCGGACGATCTCGGCCCAGATGCCGTCGACCTTGCCGGTGACGGAGACCTTGGTGCCCTTCGGGAGGACGTCGAGCAGCACACCGGTGAGTGGGAGGGACCAGACGTTCAGGTCGGTGGTGGTGTACTTCGAGCCGGTCACCTTCGGCGGGGTCGCGCCCGCCGCGGCGGCGGCGCGGGTCTTCGTCGCGGTGGGCTTCGGGATCGGCGCCTGCTTCTTCAGGTGCTTCGCCGTCGGCGCGGCCTTCGGCTTCGGCGCCGGGGTGGTGACGTTCAGCGGAGGACGGAGGGCGTCCCGGCTGATCGCCGACTCACGCTGCACCTGCAGGGACGAGGTGGCGGTCGGGGTGTCGAGCTTGACTTCCTGGTCAGGGAACGCGGCTGCCGAGCCGGTGGCTACCAGGGCCACCGCCGCACCGGGGATCACCACCTTCGCGATACCGGGCTGGATCACCTTCGGGCGCGGTTGACGGTGCCGCGCCTGTCTATGCCGTCCTGCAGCCACTACTCCACCCAATCTGTCGAGACCAAACCGTTATCGACCGGAGGAGTCAAGCACACATCCCGGCCGGGGTTCGAATCGACCCGCGTTCTTAACGCATTACGAACATCCAATTGGGGTACCGGGCGTAATCCGCCCGCTATCCGGAAGTTATCCGTCCGAGATCAAACGATTGGGCCAATTTCGTGCTGTCGTTTCAGCACAGAGCGTCAGTGATCGCCCGCCCGATCCAGGCTCGGTAACGATCGATCGGCCAGCCGCGGGTCAGCACCAGCAGCTCGTAGAGCTCGACCGAGATGTAGGTCCACAGCACGTCGGCGACCTCGCCGAGCGTGATGCCGGCGCGCAGTTGGCCGCTCTCGAGCAGGTGGCGGCCGAGCATCGTCATCCCGGTCAGCCGCTCGTCCAGCAGGGTCTGCCACGTCTCCCGGAGCGTCTCGTCGTGGTGCCGGCCGTCCCGGATCGCGATCTGGACGCGGGCGGCCCGCTGCTGCCGCACCGCGAGACCGTCGACGTACAGCTGGATCTTGCGCCGTACGTCGGGTTCCGCCTGGATCGCAAGGGACTCCGGGCGCTCGGCCATCGGGACCGGCTCGTCGTCGCCGGCGATGACGAAGTCGAACACCGCCTTGGCCAGCGCGGCCTTGGTGCCGAAGCCCTTGTAGATGCTCTCGGCCGAGACGCCGGACCGCTTCGCGACCGCGGTGATCGTGGTGGCCTGGAAGCCGTCGGCCTCGAACAGGTCCCGGGCCGCGACCACGACGTCGCGCCGTCGTTGCCGGGCCCGCTCGCGCCGGCCGGAGGCGTCGTACTGCCTCTTGACTTCTGCCATCACCCGTCCCATGGTTTTAGGTACAGGCTCACTGTATCGAATTCCAGGGGGAAAGATGAACACCGACGTGACCGCAGCGGGGGAGATCGCCACCCGGGCGATCCGGATCATGGCCGAGGGGGAGCGGGCCGACTTCGACGCGCTCATCCATCCGGCCGCGGTCAACTCCGAGGACATTGCCGAGCCGCCGGCCTGCCGGGTCGGCGGGCCCGAGGGGTACTACCAGACCGCGCTCTGGCTGCGGACCGCGTTCGCCGGCCTGGCCTACGAGATCCACCATGTCGTTGCCAACGGCAATCTGGTGGCAATCCACTCCACGATGAGCGGCCGGCACGTCGCGCCGTTCGCGGTCTACACCGAGTCCGGAGCCGTGGACACGGTGTTCCCGCCGACCGGCAAGACGTTCGCCATCACCCAGTCGCACTGGCTGCGGATCGAGGACGGCAAGGTCATCGACCACTGGGCGAACCGCGACGACCTCGGTCAGGCCAAGCAACTCGGCTGGGTGCCGCCGACCCCGGCGTACCTGTTCAAGATGGCCCGCGCGAAGTCCCGGACCAAGCGGGCGGCCTAGATGTGATCCAGCTGGCGGCGCTGGGGACCGCCGGCTGGTTGACTGCGGGCGTGGACGAGCTGGGATTCCGGGTCGAGGGCGGGGCGGTGGCCCGGCTGGTGATCGACCGGGCCGAGAAGCGGAACGCGCTGACACGGGCGATGTGGGAGGCCCTGCCCGGGGTGCTCGCCGAGCTGGCCGCGGACGATGCGGTCAAGGTGCTGCTGGTGACCGGTACCGGGCCGGCCTTCTCGGCCGGGGCGGACATCGGGGAGCTGATCTCCGGGGCCGATCCGGCCGATCCGATGGCGGAGCTGCGCGCGTTCAACCTGCGGGCGCAGGCCGCGTTGCGGGAGTTCCCGAGGCCGACGGTCGCGGTCGTCCGCGGGCACTGCATCGGCGGCGGGCTTGAGCTCGCGGTGAACTGCGACTTCCGGTTCGCGGCCGACGACGCGACGTTCGGGGTGACTCCGGCCCGGATCGGCGTGGTCTATCCACCGGACGCGATCAAGGTCCTGCTGGACCTGGTCGGTCCGGCGACGACGAAGTACCTGCTCTTCAGCGGCGAGCTCCTGACCGCCGCACAGGCTGAGCTCAAGGGGCTGGTCGACCGGGTGGTCGAGCCGGCCGAGCTGGACGCTGAGGTCGCGGCGTTCGCGGCGACCCTGGTGTCGCGGTCGCAGTTGACGATCCGTTCGGCCAAGGAGTCGGTCAACGCGTTGCTCGCCGGTACGAACGCCGATGCGCAGGCACGGCGGCGCTACCAGGAGACGATCGCGACGGGTGAGTTGGCCGAAGGCATCGCAGCGTTCACCGAAAGGCGTGCGCCGCGGTTCCCCTCAGGCGCTGATTAGGGTCCCGCGGAGCTCGACCCGGTCGCCCACGATGGCCGAGATGCGGGCGGCGACGGCTTCGGCGCCGGCGTCGTCGGCCACGTCGATCAGGACGATGCCGGCCACCTGCGGGTCGGCAGGGACGAACGGCCCGGCGGTGGCGGTCTGCGCGTCGTCGCGGATCCGCACGATCCTGCCCTCGCTGGGCAGCTGCAGCTCCTCGGCGCTGACGACCTCGGCAAGCTCGGCCTTGACTTCGGCAATCCGGCGGGCGGCGTCCGCCCCGTAGATCATCACGACGTACTTCATGGGCTCACCGTAGCGACGAGGGCGGACAGAACCCCGCGGGGCCGGGCGCCCGCGGGGTTCTGAGGCCCAGGTCTGTCAGTACCAGTGCCGTCGTCCGCCGACGGCTCGGCCGGTGGACCCGAGCAGGAACAACACGGCCCCGACGAGCAGCACGACGATGCCGAGCGTCCACAGGATCGAGATGTTCAGCACGAGACCCAGGACCAACAGGATCAGTCCGAGGATGAGCATGAAGCCTCCTTGTCGAGGGGCCGCCGGGCGGAAGTGGCGGCCACACGAATCCGGTGCCCACTCCGGCCGTTGTAAACCTCCAACAACCGTTTGACCTCAGTGGGTAACGACTGCCTGCAGCTGTCGCTCCGCAGGGCGCTTGCGGCTCAGCAGGACCGCGCAGCCCGCGATACCGACGACGAGGCACGCCCACACCGCCCAGAACGCGATCCGGTAGCCGTGTGTCAGCGCGGTCGGGGTGGAGCCCGTCGTACTGGCCGCTGCGACCGCGGAGAGGGCTGCGATGCCTACTGCGCCGCCGATCTGGAAGCTGGCGTTCTGCAGGCCGGACGCGACGCCGGAGTCCTCGCCGGCCACGTCGCTGAGCGAGGCGATCGACCCTGCCACCGTTCCGGCGCCCAGACCGGCGCCGAAGATCGTCAGGCCCCAGAAGGCGAGCTCGAAGTATCCGGAGTGGACGGTCAGCTGCGTCATCAGCGTCGTACCGACTCCAGCCACCAGCAACGAGGCGAAGGCGACCCGGCGCGGCCCGAGAGTGGTGACGAGGTGCTGGCCGACAATCGACGCCACCACAGCGGCAGCCGCGAGTACGGCGGACATCAGGCCGTAGCGGACCGCGGACACACCAAGAGCAAACTGGGCGTACTGCGTGTAGACGTAGTTCAGCCCGAACGCCGCCAGGCCCCAGCTGACCGTGATGAGGTTGCCACCGACCAGAGCCCGCGACCGGAAGATCCGCAGCGGCACGAGCGGCGCCGCCGACCGCTGCTCCACCAGCACGAACAGCCCGAACAGCAGGCCGGATAACAGCACCAGCGCGAGCGTCCGGCCAAGCGGCGAGTGCGGTGCCTCGACGACGGCGTACACGAGCACGATGAGCGCAGCCGTCACTGTGACCGCGCCGGCGACGTCGAACCCGCGCCGGCCCGGTCCACGGCTCTCCTGCAGCAGTGCGGGCGCCAATACGACGACCAGCACGCACACCGGCACGTTGATGAAGAAGATCCACTGCCAGCCCAGGCCGTCGGTGACCGGGCCGCCGATCAGCGATCCCGCCGTACCGCCGACGCCACTGGTCGCTCCCCAGATCCCGAGCGCCTTGTTGCGGTCCGGTCCGTCCGGGAAGGTCGTCATCACGATCGCCAACGCACTCGGCAGCAGTACGGCGGCCGACGCGCCCTGCAGGCCCCGTGCGAGCACCAGTGCGTCACCACTCCAAGCGAACCCGCACAGCAGGGAGGACGCGGCGAACAGCACCAGACCGGTGATGAACACCCGGCGCCGCCCGAGCAGGTCGGAGATCCGCCCGCCCAGCAGGAGCAGGCCGCCGAACATCAGCGCGTACCCGCTCGGCACCCACTGCACGCCACCGGCCGAGAACGTCAGCTCCCGCTCGATCGACGGGACCGCGACCAGCACGATCGACGCGTCCAGGATGATCATGAACCCGGTCAGGCACAGCAACGCCAGCGCCCACCAGCGCTTGGACTCGGTAACCATGTGACATCTCCACTACGGCGGGACGCCCGGTCGGCGTCCACTCGGCGGAGACGTCGGTGCCGCGCGGACCACCTCGACATTTCTGTCGAAAGTCGTCCGGTGGGTACGACGTACCGGGTGAGAGGGGGTCACAGCGGCCTCCGGGAGCGACAGGATGGTGCCTGTGAAGTACGTGCTGCTGATCTACAGCAACCCCGAGAGCTGGGCGAGCCTGTCCGCCGAGCAACGCGAAGGCCTGTCCCGTGCACACGACGAGCTCACCCGCGAGCTCAGTGAGCAGGGCCTGCTGGTCAGTGCCGCCGGCCTGGCCGACCCCATCACCAGCCGGACCGTCTCGGTCCGCGACGACACCACCACGACCACGGACGGGCCGTACGCTGAGGCCAAGGAGCACCTGGCCGGGTTCTACCTGGTCGAGTGCGACGACATCGACCAGGCGATCAGCTACGCCGCCCGGATGCCGGACGCGAAGTACGTCGCCGTGGAGGTGCGACCGGTGATGGACACGTCCGGGCTGGAGATGTGACCGCGCCTGCGGCCTTCGAGCTGCTGCTGCGGGAGCAGGCGCCGCAGGTGCTGAGCGCGCTGGTCCGGCACTACGGGCACTTCGACCTGGCCGAGGAAGCGGTGCAGGAAGCACTGCTCGCGGCAGCGCAGCAGTGGCCCGACGAGGGCGTACCGGACAACCCTCGTGGCTGGCTGATCCGGGTCGGGTCGCGGCGCTTGACCGACCTGCTGCGCAGCGAGTCGGCCCGGCGACGGCGGGAGGAGAACGCGGCGCAGCTCGCCGCACCCGAGGAGTTCGTTGCCGCGGGCCCCGACATCGACGATCCGGGCGGCCGGGACGACACGCTGACTTTGCTGTTCCTGTGCTGCCATCCGGCCCTGTCGCCGGCCTCGCAGATCGCGCTGACCCTGCGTGCGGTCGGCGGTCTGACCACCGCGCAGATCGCGGCCGCGTTCCTGGTGCCGGAGGCAACGATGGCGCAGCGGATCAGCCGGGCCAAGCGCAGCATCAAGCAGGCGGGCAGCACGTTCGAGCTCCCTCCGGAGGCCGAGCGGGACGAGCGGATGGGCGCCGTACTGCACGTCCTCTACCTGATCTTCAACGAGGGGTACACCGCGTCGTCCGGTACGTCGCTGCACAGTGCGGAGCTCACGACCGAGGCGATCCGGCTCGTGCGCAGCGTACGGCGGCTGCTGCCTGACGACGGCGAAGTCGCCGGGTTGCTGGCGCTGATGCTGCTGACGGACGCGCGTCGGCTCGCCCGCACCGGCCCCGATGGCGCGCTGATCCCGCTGGCCGAGCAGGACCGGTCGAAGTGGAACAAGGCGGTCATCGTCGAGGGTGAGGCGCTGGTGACCGACGCACTGGCGCGTACGCAGCTCGGGCCCTACCAGGTGCAGGCGGCGATCGCGGCCGTGCACGACACGGCCGAGCACGCCGAGGACACGGACTGGCGGCAGATCGTCGCGCTGTACGAGGTGCTCGAGCACATGGTCGACAACCCGATGGTCAAGCTCAACCATGCCGTGGCGGTGGCCATGGCGACCGGTCCGAAGGAGGGCCTCGCCGTACTCGAGCCGCTCGAGTCCGACGACCGGATGACCGATCACCACCGCCTGGAGGCCGTGCGGGCCCACCTGCTGGAGATGTCGGGTGACCTGGCCGGCGCGCGGGAGAGCTACCTGCTGGCAGCCCGCCGCACGACGAGTGTCCCCGAACGCAACTACCTGCAGTCCAAGGCAGACCGGCTGGGCTGAGTCGCGGTGCCCCCGACCGTGTGCCAAGTTGGAGGGGTGGATCTCACCAGGGCCTCGCTCCTCCGCGAGATGCTGACCGGCACCGAGCTCGGCAGCCGGACGACGGACTTCGCCCACTCACTGCGCCGATTCACCACCCGGACCGGTGGCCTGATGCTGTTCGGCCCGCCGGACGACGAGCCCTGGCACCTCACCGCGCACCTGGACGACGAGCTGCACCGGGCAGGTGTAGAGGACGTCCGGCCGTCACTGGTCCGCTGGTCGCCGCCGCCCGGCGCACCGCCGCACCTCGCGATCGGCCTGGACCGGTTGCGGGACGCCGGCCGTGGCGAGTCGCTGCTGGTCGTGGCCGAGGAGGACCCGGCGGACACGCTGCTCGAGCGCATCAGCGACGTACGGCGGCGCGGTACGACGATCTTCAGCATCGGCAACGGCGACAAGGAGCTGACGTCGCTCAGCCATGAGTCGCTGGTGCCGGAGCTCCTGGTGCCGGACGGGTTCGGCTGGACCAGCCGGCAGATCGAGGTCGACCACGACGAGCCACAGGCCGCGATGACCGACCTGGAGCCCCGGACCACGGAAGGGTTCGAGATGGCGCAGCACCTGGTCAGCCTGGCCGCGGCCGACGAGGAGGCAGGCATGCCCAGCTGGCGCCGCCGCCTCCGCGCCGCGATCGAGCGCCTCGGCGGCGAGCCAGGGTGACCGTCGCTCAGTTGTCCAGGTAGAGCGCCGCCAGCCGCGGCAGGTGGGCGTGCAGGTCGTCCTCGTCGTCGAAGTCGATCTCCTGCCCGGCCGGCAGGTCCGGTGTGTCCGGCGCCTCCGCGTCGACCGCCTTCCAGAAGGCCGCCTCGTCGCCGGCCACGTTCTTGTACGCGTGACTGCCGACGTGCAGCAGCCCCTCGCCGTCGAATCCCTCGAAGCCCTCCGGCCGGTCCTCGTCGACCACGTCGGCCAGGGAGTCCGGGTCGGCCAGCGCCGCCTCCCAGATCTCCCGTCCCTGCGCGACCAACCAGCCCCGGAACGAGTCGAACCCGTCCTCCGAGGCCCCCGAGTTGATCAGGTACGCCGCCGCCCACAGGTCCCACCGGTACGACTCGACCAGCAACCGCGCGAGCTCCACTCCGAACCCGGCGATCTCCTCGGCCTCCAGCCCACCCAGCAGCTTGGTCAGCGCGTCCGCTACCCCGTCCGGATCCGCGACGGTGTCGTCCACCCCACCGCGCGCACCCTCGACCAATCCCCAGAACCCGTCCCTGTCCACCCTCCCAGCGTCCCCCCGGCGGCCGGGACCTGTCGAGGTCCCGGCCGCGGTCAGGCGCGTTGGAAGGTGGTGATCAGGATTCCTTCGCCGACGGTGAGGGACTGGGTGAGGCGCCAGGTGGTCTTGTCGGGGGTCTCGGCGAAGAGTTTGCGGCCGGTGCCGAGGAGGACGGGGAAGGTCATCAGGTGGAGCTCGTCGACCAGGTCGGCGGCGAGCAGGGTCTGGGCGAGCTGGATGCTGCCGGGGACCTGGATCTCGCCTTCGACCTCGGACTTGAGCTTCGCGACCTCGTCGCGGACATCGCCGGACAGGACCCGGGTGTTGTTCCACTTCGGGTCCTTCAGCGTGCTGGAGACGACGTACTTGGGCATGCTGTTGTACTTGTCGGCCAGCTCGCCCTCGTAGTTCGGCCAGGCGGCGGCGAAGCCCTCGTAGGTCTTGCGACCGATCAGCAACGCGTCGGCGCCGAACGCCTCGTCCTCCTTGAACTTCTCCCCGTCCGGCCCGCGGTCGAACTCGAAGCTCCAGTTCTGGTACTTGAAGTCCTCCCCGCCCGGCGCCTGGACGACGCCGTCCAGCGAGCTGAACGTGGTCACCACGATCTTCCCCATCTCACAGCTCCTTCGCGAACTGCCGCAGGACCGGGGCCAGCACCGGCGGCTCGACGTTGTGGTTCTCGCCCGGCACCGGCAGCAACCGCGCGGTCGGCAGCAGGTCGGCCACCGCTGCGGGACCGGTCTTCAGGTACGGCGCGGTGTTGTCGCCGTGCATCACCAGCACCGGCACGTCGATCGCGGCCCAGCGGTCGGTGGGCAGCGGGTTGCCCGACATCGTGGTCCCCATGATCCGGCCGTCGTACGCGATCGTCCCGGCGATCTCCTCGACTCCGGACCAGATCGGCGTCCCCCGCATCATGTCGACGAACTCGGCCGGCATGTTGGCGCCCGCGGTCATGAACAGCTCGACCGCGTCGCCCGGACGACCGGCGGCCACCGCAGCCTCGAGCCGCTCGACGTAGTCGGCCGGCAGCGGCGGGCGGCCCTCGTCGACGACCACCGGCGGTTCGAACAGCGCCAGCGCGGCGACCGGCAACCCGGCGGCGGTCGCGTCCATCGCCAGCAGGCCGCCGGAGGACCAGCCGAACAGGATCGCCGGCTGCCCGGCGTCCTCGATCAGCGCGGCGAGGTCCTCGATCTCGCGCTGGATCGCGTACGGCTTGGTGTCGGTGCTCTCGCCCCGGCCGCGCCGGTCGTAGACGTAGACCCGGAACTCGTCGCTCAGGAGCTTCGCCACCTCGGCGTTCGACGGGTTCACGGCCCGGTGGGCGGTGGCGCCGTCGATCATGATCAGCGGCCGGCCCTCCCCGATGGCGTCGAAAGCGATCGTCGTGCCGTCGGCGGATTTCACGGTACTCATCGGAGCCCTCCCTGTGTCGTTTCTCAGAACTAGACCGTACAGTACTCACAGGAGAACTGGACTGTCTAGTATGATTTTGGGAAATCATCGAGGAGGACTCCGTGGACCAACGCCAACGGGCTGCCGGCTGGCAGCCGGAGCAGGTCGTCGCCATCGAGGGCGAGGGCCGGACGCCACGCAAGCGCCGCGCGATCCTCGCCGCGGCGACCGAGGTCTTCCTGCAGCACGGGTACCTGGGCGCCAGCATGGACCTGGTCGCCGCCAAGGCCGGCGTCTCGAAGCAGACCGTCTACAAGCAGTTCGAGAACAAGGAGCGCCTGTTCGCCGAGATCGTCGGCGGCACCAGCGACCAGCTGCTCGACGGCCTGACCAAGGCGTACGCCGAGAAGCTCGACGGAGCCACCGACGCACGAGAAGCGCTCGGGAACCTGGCCCGCTACTTCCTCGACAGCCTCACCAACAGCAGCGTGCTGCAGCTACGCCGGCTCGTCATCGCGGAGGCGGACCGCTTCCCGGAGGTCTGCGGGGCCTGGTTCACCAGCGGTTTCGAGCGATCGCTGGAGGCGCTGGGGGTGGCGCTGACCAGCCTGACCGACCGCGGCATGCTCCGCGAGCTGCCCGATCCGACGCTCGCGGCCTATCAGTTCGCGGGCTTGGTCATGTACAAGCCGATGAACCGCGCGATGTTCGCCGGCACCGAGGCCCGGCCGCCCGCCGACGAGTTCGACAAACTGGCCGACCAGGCCACCGAGGTCTTCCTCGCCGCCTACGGGTTAGAGAGTCCCGCGCGTTGAGGTCCGGACGACGAGCTCGGGCGTAAAGGTGACGCGCTGGTGCTCGTGGTCCGGATTGGACGACTCGTCGAGGAGTAGCTCGGCGGCGGTGCGGCCGAGCAGCTGCCGAGGCTGACGGACAGAAGTCAGCGGTACGGCGGCCGCCGCAGCGAACTCGATGTCGTCGTACCCGACGATGGCCAGGTCCTCGGGCACGCGCAGGCCGAGGCTGACGCATTGCTGCAGCAAGCCCAACGCCAGCAGGTCGTTCGCGCAGAACGCGGCCGTCGGCCGGCGGGTCGCCGGGAGACCGGCAAGTCGTTGCCCTGCGCCCCTACCTTCGGCGACCGTCAACGCGCCGGTGGTGATTTCGATCAAGTTCTCCGGGGGTTTGCCGGCCTTGCGGAGCGCGCGGCGGGCGCCGTCGCGACGGTCGATGACCTGACCGATCGTGTTCGGCCCGCCGACGTAGGCGATCCGGTCGTGGCCGAGCTCGAGCAGGTGCGCGATGGCGAGCTCGCCGCCGAGGATGTCGTTCACCGCGACCGAGCAGTGCTCGTTGTCGTCGATCGCGCGGTCCACCACGACAACCGGCGTACCGCGGGCGGGGAGTTTGCGCAGGCGGGACGAATTCTGGTCGATCGGGGTGATCAGGATGCCCTGCACCCGCTGCTGCTCGAGCAGGTCGAGGTAGTCGGCCTCGCGGTCGGCGTCCTCGTTGCTGTTGCACAGGAAGACCGACAGACCGGCTGCGCGGGCTGCGTCCTCGACTCCCTTGGCGACGTCGGTGAAGAACGGGTTGCCGGCGTCGAGCATCAGGTACGCGAGGATCCGGCTGCTGCCGGCGCGGAGCTGGCGGGCCGACTCGTTCCGCACGAAACCGAGTGACGCCATCGCTGCCTCGACCTTGGCCCGAGTCACCGGACTCACGACCTCAGGCCGGTTCAGCACGTTCGACACGGTCCCCAAGGACACCCCCGCCGCCGCCGCAACCGCCTTCACCCCGGCGGCATGCTGCTTGGCCTTCCGCCGCCGCCCTCCAGTGGATTCCTTGCGACTGCCCGACGCTCGGCTGACGGTGCTGGAGGCGGGGTCCGGCGCGTTGTCTGCTGCCATGCGCGGCCTCCCGGCGTCAAGGTCCCACGGGGACGGGTTTGAAACGTCTTAGCAGCCGAGAGCGTACCTGCTTTCCGGCCGCTTTCCGCAGTCCGGCGTCCGGGATCGGCCGTCCAGGCCGGACGAGCCCTTGACGCCAAAAGCCGTTCGCCCGTACTTTCGTGCCAGCTTCTTGAAACCTTTCAGCAACTCAGCCGCCCCGAGTTGGAGGTGACCATGCCCGACGCCACGCCGCTGTTGCGGGTCCGCGCGGTGTCGAAGTCGTTCGGCGCGGTCGCCGCCGTCCGCGAGGTCTCCTTCGACCTGTACGGCGGTGAGGCGCGCGCCCTGGTCGGCGAGAACGGGGCCGGGAAGTCCACGATCGTGAAGATGCTGGCCGGTGTGCACCGCCCGGACACCGGCAGCATCGAGCTGAACGGCGTACCCACCGATCTCGGGACGCCGGCCGACGCGAAGGCGGCCGGGATCGCGGTCATCTACCAGGAGCCGACGCTGTTCCCGGACCTGTCGGTGGCGGAGAACATCGCGATGGGCCGCCAGCCTCTGGGTCGTTTCAAAACCATCGACCGGGCCGCGATGGTCCGGCAGGCTGCCCCGCGCCAGTACGTCAAGGACGGCACGGTGAAGAAGTTCGCGCTGTGGAACCCGGCCGACATCGGGTACCTGGCTGCATATGCCGGTGCCGCGATGAGCTCGGGCCAGATCACCGGCGCGCAGGGCGAGAAGTTCAAGGCCGGGAAGCTCGGTGAGTACACCATCGGCGCGGACGGCGAGATCGTGCTCGGCCCGCCGACCGAGTTCACCGCGGAAAACATCGACCAGTTCAACTTCTGAGGGCCGTCCTGTGAATCGCTACTGCTTCTGCCTCCAGGTCAAACCCGACCGTCTGGAGGAGTACGTCGTCCGCCACCGCGACGTCTGGCCGGAGATGCAGGCCGCGTTGCGGGAGACCGGGTGGCACAACTACTCGCTCTTCCTCCGTGACGACGGCCTGCTGATCGGGTACGTCGAGGCCGAGGACCTGGAGGCGGCGCAGAAGGCGATGGCGGCGACCGAGATCAATGCCCGCTGGCAAGCCGAGATGACCGAATTCTTCACCGGGATCGACGGACGGCCGCCGGATGAATCGTTCCTCCTGCTGCCCGAGATCTTCCACCTGAAAGAGGACTGAAACCATGACGACCGACGCTGTGAAGAGTGCCCTGAGCCGCCAGGAGATCGAACTGCCCTCGTGGGCGTTCGGCAACTCGGGCACCCGGTTCAAGGTGTTCAGCCAGCCCGGTGTGCCGCGCTCGCCGGAGGAGAAGATCGCCGACGCCGCAATGGTGCACAAGTACACCGGGGTCGCCCCGAGCGTCGCGCTGCACATCCCCTGGGACAAGGTGGACGACTACGCGGCGCTGGCGGCGTACGCGAAGGAGCAGGGGGTTCGCCTCGGCGCGATCAACTCCAACGTCTTCCAGGACGACGACTACAAGCTCGGCAGCGTCACCAACCCCGACCCCGCGGTACGGCGGAAGGCGACCGACCACCTGCTCGAGTGCGTCGACATCATGGACGCGACCGGGTCCCGCGACCTGAAGCTGTGGTTCTCCGACGGCACCAACTACCCGGGCCAGGACGACATCCAGGACCGGCAGGACCGGCTGGCCGCCGCGCTGAAGGAGGTGTACGACCGGCTCGGTGACGACCAGCGGATGCTGCTGGAGTACAAGCTGTTCGAGCCGGCCTTCTACACCACGGACGTGCCGGACTGGGGTACGTCGTACGCGCACTGCCTGGAGCTGGGGCCGAAGGCGACCGTCTGCATCGACACCGGGCACCACGCGCCGTCGACGAACATCGAGTTCATCGTCGCCTTCCTGCTCCGGGCCAAGAAGCTCGGCGCGTTCGACTTCAACAGCCGGTTCTACGCCGACGACGACCTGATGGTCGGCGCGGCGGACCCGTTCCAGCTGTTCCGGATCATGAACGAGATCGTCCGCGGCGACGCCCTCGACCCGGACCGCGGGATCGCCTTCATGCTCGACCAGTGCCACAACATCGAGGTGAAGATCCCGGCCATCATCCGCTCGGTGATGAACGTCCAGGAGGCCACCGCGAAGGCGCTGCTGGTCGACCGGGACGCGCTCCGGAAGGCGCAGCAGGACGGCGACGTGCTCGGCGCCAACGCCGCGCTGATGGACGCGTACAACACCGACGTCCGCCCGCTGCTCGCCGAGCTGCGCGAGTCGCAGGGCCTGGACCCGAATCCGGTCGCCGCCTACCAGCGCAGCGGCTACTACGAGCAGATCGTCAAGGACCGAGCCGACGGCCAGCAGGCCGGATGGGGAGCCTGAGAACATCATGACCGACACTGCAGCCGAACTTGTTGCGCGTAGCAACAGACTGGGTGCCGATCCGCGCAACACGAACTACGCCGGCGGGAACACCTCGGCGAAGGGCACGACGACCGACCCGGTAACCCAGCAGCCGGTCGACCTGGTCTGGGTGAAGGGGTCCGGCGGCGACCTCGGCACGCTGACCGCCGCCGGCCTCGCCGTACTGCGGCTGGACCGGCTGAACTCGCTGGTCGACGTGTACCCGGGCGTCGACCGTGAGGACGAGATGGTCGCCGCGTTCGACTACTGCCTGCACGGCAAGGGCGGCGCGGCGCCGTCGATCGACACCGCGATGCACGGGCTGGTCGACGCTCCACACGTCGATCATCTGCACCCGGACTCCGGGATCGCGCTGGCGACCGCGGCCGACGGCGAGAAGCTCACCGCCGAGTGCTTCGGCGACCGGGTGGTCTGGGTGCCGTGGCGGCGGCCCGGGTTCCAGCTCGGCCTCGACATCGCGGCGGTGAAGCGGGACAACCCGCAGGCGATCGGCTGCATCCTGGGCGGCCACGGCATCACCGCGTGGGGCGACACCTCCGAGGAGTGCGAGGCGAACTCCCTCGACATCATCCGTACGGCGGAACGCTTCCTGGCCGAGCGCGGCAAGCCGGAGCCGTTCGGTGCTGTCGTGCCAGGCTTCGAGGCTCTCCCGGCGGAGGAGCGTCGACTGCGGGCGGCAGCGCTGGCTCCGGTCGTCCGCGGTCTCGCGTCGACCGACAAACCGCAGGTCGGCCACTACAACGACTCCGAGGTCGTGCTCGAGTTCACCGCTCGGGAGAAACTCGGTGAACTGGCGGCACTCGGCACCTCGTGCCCCGATCACTTCCTGCGGACGAAGGTCCGTCCGCTGGTTCTCGACCTGCCGCCGACGGCCCCGCTCGAGGAGGCCGTGACCCGGCTGCGGCAGTTGCACCTGCAGTACCGCGAGGACTACGCGGCGTACTACGACCGGCACGCGCAGCCGGACAGCCCGCCGATGCGGGGCGCGGACCCGGCGATCGTGCTGGTGCCCGGGGTCGGCATGTTCAGCTTCGGCAAGGACAAGCAGACCGCGCGGGTGGCCGGCGAGTTCTACGTGAACGCGATCAACGTGATGCGTGGGGCCGAGGCGGTGTCGACGTACGCGCCGATCGACGAGAGCGAGAAGTTCCGGATCGAGTACTGGGCGCTGGAAGAGGCCAAGCTGCAGCGGATGCCGGCGCCGAAGCCGCTCGCGACCCGGGTGGCCTTCGTCACCGGTGGTGGGTCGGGGATCGGCAAGGCGATCGCGCAGCGGCTGGCCGCCGAGGGCGCGTGTGTCGTGGTGGCCGACCTCGATCTGGCCGCGGCCGAGGCGGTGGCCAAGGAGATCGGATCGTCCGACGTCGCCGTTGCCGTGGGCGCCGACGTGTCCTCCGGGGAGGCTGTCGAGGAGGCGCTGCGGCAGGCCGTGCTGGCCTTCGGCGGCGTCGACCTGGTTGTCAACAACGCCGGGCTGTCCATCTCGAAGTCGTTGCTGGAGACAACGGATCGGGACTGGGACCTGCAGCACGACGTGATGGCGAAGGGCTCGTTCCTGGTGTCCCGGGCGGCCGCGAAGGTGATGATCGACCAGGCCATCGGCGGCGACATCGTCTACATCTCCAGCAAGAACTCCGTCTTCGCCGGCCCGAACAACGTCGCGTACGGCGCGGCCAAGGCCGACCAGGCGCACCAGGTCCGGCTGCTCGCCGCCGAGCTCGGCGAACACGGGATCCGCGTCAACGGCGTGAACCCGGACGGCGTCGTCCGCGGCTCCGGGATCTTCGCCAAGGGCTGGGGCGCCCAGCGGGCCGCGGTGTACGGCGTACCGGAGTCGGAGCTGGGTGCGTACTACGCGCAGCGCACGCTGCTGAAGCGGGAGGTGCTGCCGGAGCATGTGGCGGCAGCCGTGTTCGCGCTGACCGGTGGGGAGCTCACGCACACGACCGGTCTGCATGTTCCCGTCGATGCCGGCGTAGCTGCCGCGTTCCTGCGTTAGGAGGCTGGAATGACCGAGCTGGATGTTCGCCCAGGGCTGGAGCGGATCACCACGCGCAAGACCAGGATCGGCCTGGTCGCCGGCGGTCTGGGCGCCTACTGGCCGCAGTTCCCCGACCTGCTGCCGCAGCTGCAGGCGTCCGCTCGGCGGGTGTCCGAGCGGTTCTCCTTGCTTGACTGTGAGGTCGTCGACGTCGGGTTCATCTCGGACGCGCAGGAAGGTGCTGCGGCGGCCGAGAAGCTGCGGGTGGCGGACTGCGACCTGATCGTCGGGTTCCTCACCACCTACATGACCGCGTCGATGCTGGTGCCGGTCGCGCAGCGCAGCGGTGCGCCCGTGCTGCTGCTCAACCTGCAGCCGACCGAGTCGATGAACCACGCGACCTTCGACACCGGTGCATGGCTCGCGTACTGCGGCGCCTGCCCGCTGCCCGAGATGGCGAACGCGTTCGAGCGCTGCGGGATCGACTTCCGGTCGGTGTCGGGGTACCTCGAGGACGAGCGGGCGTGGGCGCGGATCGACCGGTGGATCCGGGCGGCCGGGGTCCGGGCGGCGTTCCGGCACGGGCGGCACGGTCTGCTCGGGCATCTGTACCCGGGCATGATGGACGTGATCACCGACCCGACGCTGGTGTCGTCGCAGCTCGGCGGGCACGTCGAGATCCTGGAGATCGACGACCTCCGGGTACGGGTCGAGAAGGTGACCGAGGCGGAGACCGCGGCCCGGATGGACCTGGCCCGGGAGATCTTCACGCTCGACGACTCCGTGGTCGAGGAGGACTTCCGGTGGGGTGCGACGGTGTCGGTCGCGCTCGATCGGCTGGTCGAGGACTTCTCCCTTGACTCGCTGGCCTACTACCACCGAGGGCTCGACGGGGAGATGCACGAGCGGGTCGCGGCCGGGATGATCCTCGGCGCTTCGTTGCTGACGGCAAGGGGGATTCCGGCGGCCGGTGAGTACGAGCTGCGGACGTCGCTGGCGATGCTGGTGATGGACCGGCTCGGCGCAGGCGGTTCGTTCACCGAGCTGCAGGCGCTGAACTTCCACGACAACGTGGTCGAGATGGGTCACGACGGGCCGGCGCACCTGGCGATCAGCTCGGACAAGCCGTTGCTGCGCGGGCTCGGGGTGTACCACGGCAAGCGTGGCTGGGGTGTTTCGGTCGAGTTCGACGTCAAGCACGGGCCGGTGACGGCGTGTGGGCTCGGGCAGCGCCGGGACGGTTCGTTCAACCTCATTGCGTCCGAGGGCACCGTCGTACCCGGACCGCTGCTGCAGATCGGGAACACCACGTCGCGGGTCGACTTCGGGTGCGACCCGGGTGAGTGGACCGACGCGTGGTCCGGGTCCGGTGTCGCGCACCACTGGGCGCTCGGGACCGGTCACCGCGCCGAGGACCTGGCGGCGGTCGCCGACCTTCTCCATCTCGACCTGACCGTCGTCTCACCATGAAGCGCGTCGCGGCGGTGGATCTGGGCGCGTCCAGCGGGCGCGTCATGCTCGGCTCCGTCGGTGACGGCGTGCTCGAGCTCTCCGAGATCCACCGCTTCTGGAACGGCCCGGTGCAGGTCCACAACACCCTGCATTGGGACATCCTCCACCTCTACCGCTCCATGCTCGAAGGCCTCCACCAGGCCGGCCCCGTCGACTCCATCGGCATCGACTCCTGGGCCGTCGACTACGCCCTTCTGGACCGCACCGGCCACCTCCTGGCCAACCCCACCCACTACCGCGACGCCCGCACGGACGGCGTGATGGAACGGGTCCTCGAGAAGGTCTCGGTGGCCGAGTTATACGACGTGACGGGCCTTCAGCAGCTGCCGTTCAACACCATCTACCAGTTGGCCGCCGAGGGACTGCTCGAGCAGGCGGACAAGCTGTTGATGATCCCCGATCTTCTGGCCTACTGGCTCACGGGGGAGATCGGGGTCGAGCGGACCAACGCTTCTACTACGCAGTTGTACGACGTGCGGTCGCGCGGGTGGAGTGAGGTGTTGGCTTCGCGGGTTGGTGTGTCGATGGAGTTGTTGCCGGGGTTGCGGGATCCGGGCGCGGTGATCGGGACCGTGTTGCCGGAAACTGGGTTGGCGGCGGGGACGCCGGTGATCGCGGTGGGGTCGCATGACACCGCGTCGTCCGTGGTTGCTGTGCCTGCGGCTGACGAGCGGTTTGCGTACATCTCGTCGGGCACGTGGTCGCTGGTGGGCCTGGAGCTGGACGCGCCGGTGCTCTCGGACGAGGCGCGGGAGGCCAACTTCACCAACGAAGGCGGCGTCGACGGGCGGATCCGGTTCCTGAAGAACGTGATGGGGCTGTGGATCCTGCAGGAGTGCCAGCGGAGCTGGGGCGACGACGACCTGCCCGGGCTGCTGCGGGACGCCGCCGGCGCGCCGCCGTTCGCCGTACTGATCGATCCGGACGCTCCCGAGTTCCTTGCTCCGGGCAACATGCCGGCTCGGATCGACGAGCACTGCCGAGCCAGCGGGCAGGAGCCGCCGCAGTCGAAGGCGGCCGCGGTCCGCTGCGTGCTGGAGAGCCTCGCCCTGGCCTACCGCCGAACCCTGCGGTCGGCACAGGTGATCGCTGACCGGCCGGTCGACGTACTCCATGTCATCGGCGGCGGCTCGCAGAACGAGCTGCTCTGCCAACTGACCGCCGACGCCTGCGGCCTGCCGGTACTCGCCGGCCCGGTCGAGGCGTCCGCCCTCGGCAACGTCCTCGTCCAGGCCCGTGCCCTGGGCGAACCCCTGCCGGACCTGAGCGCCATGCGCGCGCTGGTCCGCGCCACCCATCGACTGCGGCGCTACGAGCCGCAGGGAAAACCGGCCGACTGGGACGCCGCCGAGTCCCGGGTGTTCGGAACAAGGTGATCCGTAATGACCGTCCTCCCCCAGGAAATCCGTCCGCTCGCGCGCCGGGTGCCGCCGCGTGAGATCAGCCATGACGACCTGCAACTGCTCCGGCTGCTCGCCACCGGGCTTCCGGTGGACAGCGTGGCCCGCCGGCTCGATCTGTCCGAGCGGACCGTCCGCCGCCGTACCCGGATGATCTGCGACCGCCTCGGCTTCGGCACGGCCATCGAGGCGATCGTCTGGGCCGCCCGCCGCGGCCTGGTCTGACCACTCACCCTCCCCTGCAGAAACCGCCCCTTCTCCGGAGGAGTCCGCCCCATGTCCGTCCGTTCCAGGCTGGGCTGCCTGCACAGCGTCCTCGTCCTGCTGACCCCTGTGCTCCCTGCGGACGCGGCTCCGGCCCGTCCGCAGGTGCACGACCTGAAGACGAACAGCCTCACCGATCCCCTCGGCGTCCCCGGCGCGGCACCTTCAACGACGTCGGGATGAACTCGTTCAACCACTACGCGTACGGCGCGGTCGGCGAGTGGATGTACCGGATGCTGGCCGGTGTGTCGGCGGCGGAGCCGGGGTACAAGAAGATCCTGGTCGCGCCGGTGCCGGGTGCCGGAATCACCTCGGCCGCGCGCCGGCTGCAGACACCGTACGGCGAGGTCGCGAGCAGCCGGTGGTCCGGGGCCGACGGGTTCACGCTGGATCTGACCGTGCCGGCGAACACCACCGCGATCGTGCGAATCCCGGGTACGTCCGGCGAGCGAACAGTTGCCTCGGGCACCTATCACTTCCGGGGGCGTTAGCGGCCCGGGTGTCGGGGTACTGGGGTTCCGAACGTCGAGCCCGAGGAGGAGCGATGGACGGAATGACCATCCTGTGGATCGTTGTCGCACTGGCGGTGCTGGTGATCGTGGTGGCGCTGGTCGCCGGAGCCCTGTCCAAGCGCCGGGCCCAGCGGGAACAGCAGCAGGCGCAAGAGCACGAGCAGCAGGCCAGGACGTCGGCGGCACGCGCGGACAAGCAGCAGGCCGCGGCCGACGAGGTCGAGGCGAGGGCGCGCAAGGCGCAGGCGATCGCCGACGAGAAGGCGGCCGAGGCGCGCCGTCTCGAGGCCGGCGCCGCCGAACGGCGTGAAGCCGCCGCCGAGGCTCGCACCGAGTCCGACGAGCACCGCACCCAGGCCCAGAACCTGCACCCCGACCAGGACACGCCCCACGCGGCGACCTGGGGCAAGGAGCGGACGGGGCAGGAAGGCGAGGCGACTGACGAGGAGCACTGGGCGGACGGGCAGCACCCGGACGACCCGCGCCGTCAGGCCAAGCCGGCGGAAGAACACCCCAAGCACCTGAAGCGCTGACGCACCAGACGCACGGATCCCGCCGGGAGCGCAACGGGGCTGATCACGGCACCTGACCGGAAACAGGTGGCCCAGGCTCCCCCGGCGGGATCAGTGCGTTCAGATCAGGTAGCGGAACTCCGGTGAGTTCGGGTTGATCCGCTCGATCTCCAGCGGCGCCGCCTCCATCCGGGCCAGCAGGCCGTCCAGGTCACCGGCCCGGCTGATCTCGATGCCGACCAGCGCCACCCCGGTCTCCCGGTTGTTCCGCTTCACGTACTCGAACAGCGTGATGTCGTCATCCGGTCCGAGCACCTCGTCCAGGAACGCCCGCAGCGCACCGGGCTCCTGCGGGAACGTTACCAGGAAGTAGTGCTTCAGCCCCTCGTACACCAGCGAGCGCTCGAGGATCTCGCCGTACCGGCTGACGTCGTTGTTGCCGCCGGACAGCAGGCAGACCACGGTCTCACCCGGACGTACGGCGAGACCGTTGCCCAGAGCGCCCGTCGACAGCGCGCCCGCGGGCTCGGCGATCAGGCCGTCGGTCTGGTACAGCTCGAGCATCTCGCTGCACACCAGGCCTTCCGGCACGGACATCATCTGGACGCCGGCCGTCGCGACCAACGGCAACGTCACGTCGCCGACGCGTCGCACTGCCGCACCGTCCACGAAGCTGTCCAGATGCGGCAGCGCCACCGGCCCACCGGCCGCCAGCGCCGCCGCCATGCTTGCCGCGCCGGCCGGTTCCACCCCGACGATCCGTACGCCGGGATGGCGCTCGGCCAGCCAGGTCGCGACACCCGCGATCAGCCCGCCACCACCGACCGGCACGACGAGCACATCGGGCGCGTGTCCGAGCTGCTCGACGAGCTCGACCGCGACGGTTCCCTGTCCGGCAACGGTTCTCGGGTCGTCGAACGCGGGCACCATCGTGGCGCCGCTGGCCTCGGCGTCCGCGAGGGCTGCCGCGGCGGCGTCGTCGTACGTGTCGCCGGTGACGATCACCTGGATCTGCTTGCCACCGAGGGCCGCGATCCGGTCGCGCTTCTGGCGGGGCGTCGTACGGGGCACGTAGACCTTGCCCTGGACACCGAGAATGTGGCACGAGTACGCCAGGCCCTGGCCGTGGTTGCCCGCGCTGGCGCACACCACACCGGCCGCCTTCTGCTCGTCGTCGAGCTGGGCGATCAGGTTGTAGGCGCCGCGAAGCTTGTAGGACCGGCCGATCTGCAGGTCTTCGCGCTTGAGCCAGACCTGGGCGCCGGTGCGCTCGGTCAGCCGGAGGTTGCGTTGCAACGGTGTACGGACAGCGACACCGTCGAGTCGCTTGACCGCTTCGTCGACGGCTGCCGCGTCAACCGCCTTCTGGTCTGTGCCGCTGGTCGATCGAGCGACTGAACTACTGCCCTGCATGAGCTTCCTTCCCGTGCATTTGCACGATCTTCGCCGATTCGCTCGATGCACAAGACAATTCGCGTCCACAGTACGGACGACTCACTACCTTTGCGCAACAGACCCTTGCCTCAGGCGTGAAACGGCTCTTCACTGGGCAGTCTAGTTTTCATACGCTCACTCGGTGTAACGGCCAGGGTCCTGGACGGGATGAGCCGAGTAAAGCCGGTCACAGTGGACTGGAGGGCACGAATGGAACTGATTCCGTTCAGTCTGTGGGGAGACGCCCTGTGGTGTGGTCAGGAGGTCGTGCGGGAGGCCCCGCACGAGCAGGCGATCCGAAGCCTGTTCCCGGACCCCATCCCAGCGCGAGGAGCAGACCTGGACACCGAAGCGGACCTGGTCCCGGAACCGCACAACCGTTTCGATCCCCGATCCATCGCCGTACGGGTGCAGGGGAAGGTTGTCGGCTACCTGCCGAGGGACGATGCGCACCGGTACCACCCGGTGCTGGCAGAACTGGTGGCGCAAGGCCTGCAACCGCAGGTGCCGTGCCACCTGTGGGTGAGTGAGTGGGAACCGGCCGACTGGGAGGGCAAGGGAGACCAAGGCACGGAGTTTCACGCGAGTGTCGCGGTAGCCCTCGGGCAGCCGCACATGCTGGTTCCGGTGAACCTGCCTCCACCGGGCAGTTTCCACCTGCTGCCGCCCGGCAGCGGCATCGTCGTACCGGGCAGTGAGGTCCACCCGGAGGTGCTGGCGCCGTTCTTCCGGGCCGAGGGCGAGTGCTGGGCGTACGCCACCATGCACGCGCTCGAGGAGGAGGACGGGATCCAGGACCGGCACCGGATCGTGGTCGAGATCAGGCTGGACGACGAACCGGTCGGGCGGCTGAGCCCGCGGCTGAGCGCCGAGTTCCTGCCGGCCATCCACTACCTGGCCGACATGCGCGCCGAGACCGCCGCCCGGGTCGCCGTCCGCGGCGACCGCACCGCATCGGAGGTGATCCTCTACGCGGCTCGGAGTCACGACCTGCCGGCTACTTGGCCGGACGGCCTGACCCGATCCCCAGTCGCGTCCCCCCAATGGCACTACTGGGCTACCAAGGAAGCCAACTAGGCGGCTGCGCAGTACTCACCACGCCCTCTGGCGGGTACTGCGGAGCTACTTGATCCAACTAGCCTCCGGCCATGGAACTCATGCCGCCGCCGGACGCCGAGGTGGCCGGGCGGACCCTGGACTACCTTGCCGATTCCGCGGTGCTGCTGGTCCACCGGGTCGCCGGGTCGCTGCCCGTCGATCCGGTGGCCTGGGAGCTCGAGGCGGCTGCGGAGGTCCTCGACCGCGAGGCGCCGCCGGATCAGGCTGTGCTCGCGATTCTCGCCGTACCGGACGAGATCCTGCGGGAGGTGCTGCATGCCGAGCTGCAGCACCTCGGTGCGCTGCTGAGCGGGCGTGAGCCTGATCGGCCGTTGCCGCAGATCACAGCCCTGGTCGAGGCCCGGCTGAGCCAGCTCACTGCCGCCGCGTCTCGGAAATAGGTTTGCCGAGCCGAGGTGGTTCGCGTTGGGTTGACGTGTGACGGAACTGCGTACTGAGAGGCTGTTGCTGCGGCGATGGCGGGACTCCGACCTGGAGCCGTGGGCCGCGATGAACGCGGACCCGGAGGTGCGGGAGCACCTGGGTGAGGTGCTGACGCGGGAGCAGAGCGATGCCTCGGTCGCGCTCTTCCAGCAGGAGTTCGACGCCCGCGGGTACGGCTGGTGGGCGGTCGAGGCGAGCGGCGAGTTCATCGGCTTCGCCGGCCTGGACGACGTCGACCCCGAGGTGCCGTTCACCGGCGTGGAGATCGGCTGGCGCCTCGCCCGCTCCTCCTGGGGCCACGGCTACGCCACCGAGGCCGCCCGCGCAGTCCTCGCCTACGGCTTCGACACCCTCGACCTCCCCGAGATCCTCGCCATCACCACCGCCACCAACCACCGCTCCCAAGCAGTCATGCGCCGCCTGGGCATGACCCACACCCCCACCGACACCTTCGAAGACCCCACCGCCCCCGAAGGCCCCCTCCGCCCCCACGTCGTCTACCGAATCACCCGCTGACCCTCAAGGCATCTGCCTGTGGGTTGGCAGTGTGGAGGCGGGCGGTCGCTCGGGTTCTGAGGTTGGGCATCAGGGGGAGAGGTAGAAGAGTTCGGGGTCGCCTTCGTCGAGGCCGTGCAGGATGCCGGTGGCGGACCAGCCGGCGTGTTGCAGGAGTTGCTGCATCGGAAGGTTCGAGACGTTGGTCGAGGTGAAGAGCTTCGGGGTGGTGCAGGACGTCTTTGCGGCGTCGAGCAGGAGCCGGCCGATCCCTTGGCGGCGGACGTTCGCGTCGACCATCAGCATGGTGACGAAGCCCTGCTCGAAGAAGGTGTACTCGATGGTGACGTAGCCGACAAGCCGTTGCATCTCGTCCTCGGCGGTCAGGGCGAGGTCCTGTTCGCACCAGCGGCGGATCGCCTCGGCCCGCGCTTCGTTGCCGGCCGCAGCGATCGCATCGATCTCGGTCAGCGACTTCCAGTCCGTCGCGGCTGCTCGTCGTACCGTCACGTCCATGCCCGGCATCCTGGCACGCCGCTCGGTCGGCTAGCGCGCGATTTAGTCGTCCTCGCGGAGATCTCGTCCCGAGGCTCCACGCCTACTGGCAGGCCACGACGAGGAAGACCGGGAAGCGGTTCATGTCGTGTTTGGGTGAGGTGGGGTCGATGGCCGGCGCGGGTTCGGCGGTTCGGGTGAGGGTGAAGCCGTGGGCGTGGAGGGTGTTGAGGTAGGTCGAGAGCGTGCGGTGGTTGGCGCCGACCTGTTGGCGTAGCGTCGACAGGGTGCCGTCGGCCTGCCAGTAGCGCTCGTCGTAGTACGTGCCGTCGGACGGCCAGGCGCCGGAAACGCCTTCTATTCCTGGGAAACAGGGGTGCAGGGTCGTGAGAACGAACGTGCCGCCTCGGCGCAGGAGGCGACGGACGTTGGCCAGGGCGCCGTCCAGGTCGTCGATGTCTGCAATCCCCATGCTGCAGACGGCGGCGTCGTACTCCTTGCCCTGCAGGAGTCGTGGATCCGACGCGTCCGCTTGGATGTACTGGATGCCCAGCGGCTCCTGCTCCTCGAGCTCACGTGCCTTGCCGAGCATCGCGGTCGAGAGGTCGACGCCGACCACGGATCCGCCTCTGCGCGCGAGGCCCCGGCTGATCCGGCCGTGGCCGCAGGCAACATCCAGCACTCGCTTGCCGTCGACGTCGCCGAGGAGGTCGAAGAGCGCGGTGGTGACGGGATCGGTGAGGTCGTCCGTCCAGCCGGAGGCGTAGTAGTCGGCAACTTCGTCGTACCGCGCGGCGGTGGTCATGTTGTCGACACTAGCGACGTACCTCAGGTGGAACACGCGCTTCGCGTCTGCCCTCAGTTAACGCCGGTGCTCAGCTGAGCTGCGTCCGGCCAGCTCATGCGCAGGCACTTCGGGCTGCCGTTGAGCCGAGTGGGGTCTCCGCCAGGTGGAGGGACCGTTGCCGCCTCTACCGAGACGGCTCCGCGGGCGATGTAGAAGCTCTGCGCGCTCGTGTTCTGCTGCAGCACCCACAAGTACATCGCGTTGCTGTTCGCCTGGTCGACGACGGCCTGCGCGGCACGGGCGATCAGCTGGGTGCCTATGCCGGTACGACGATTGCTGTTGTAGACATGCAGATTGTCGACAAGACTGCCCCACCGCGGGTCGTGATCGAACATCACATGCACGAACCCGACAAGCTGACCGTCGTCCTCGGCAATGATCGTGGCGGTGTCGGACGGCGCAGCCAGCCGTCCTGACCACACCGCCCGCCGCTCACTCTCGACATCCCCGTCGAGATACGCGTCGGCGTACGCCCCCCGATAGTGCCGCCGCCAACTATCGGCATGCAGCCACCCAACCTGGTCAGCGTCCTCGGCGGTCGCCGTACGAAACTCAACCGGCATCTACGCTCCTCCGTCTCAGCCAAAACCGTAGCGAAGGAGCTCGGCCAGCAACCGGTTGTCCATTTCGTGGTCGGCGCCCTCCCAGACGGGCCGGCGGCGTGGCGTGGTGGTTCGCCACGGAGAGTGGTGGCAAGAATCGGGAGGGTGGTGGAGCAGAGCAGGGCGGTGACGGTGTCGCGGTGGTGGCACGGTGTCATCGCGGCGGTCATTCTCGCCTCGCTGGTCATCCAGTAGGTGCTGATCTTCACCGGCGGGGCCGACGCGAACTCGGGCGAGACCGGCGAGTCGATCGGCGTGGGGACCCGGCTGTGGCGACTCTTCAGCTTCTTCACGATCGAGAGCAACCCGATCGTGCTGGCCGCCGCGCTGGCCCTGGTACGGCGGCCGCGCCGCGACGGCTCGGTGTGGCGCGTCGTACGGCTCGACTCGCTTCTCGGCATCGTCATCACCGGTCTGGTGTTCGCCATCGTCCTCGCGCCGCAGGTCGACCTGACCGGCGCCGCTCTCGTGGCGACCATCGGCTTCCACTACATCTCGCCCTGGGCAGCGCTGGCCGCGTGGCTGATCTTGGGCCCTCGACCCCGGATCACGTGGTGAACTGTCGCGTTCGCGTTCATCTGGCCGTGTGCCTGGCTCCTCTACATCTTCATCCAAGGCGCCTTCACCGACTGGTACCCGTACCCCTTCCTCGACGCCGCCGAGATCGGCCTCGGGGCGGCCCTCCGCAACGCCCTCCTCGTCCTCGTCATCGGCGTCGTACTCGCCCTGGGTCTGAAAGCCCTCGACGCGAAGCTGCCCACCACCGACCGCTTGAGACGGTGAGTGTCTGGATCCCGGGATCCCGTTCGTCGGAACTGTGTGACGACTTTCCGGAGGTGTCAGATGCTGGTTGAGGTCAATGGTGTCGAGTTGTGCGTGGAGACGTTCGGGGACCCGGCGGATCCGCCGGTGTTGCTGATCGGCGTCACCATGCTGAGCTGGCCGGACGAGCTGTGTACGGCGCTCGCCGGCCGCTACGTGGTGCGCTACGACCTGCGTGACGCCGGCCAGTCGACGTACGTCGACCCGGACGCGCCCGCCTACAACCTGCGCGACCTGGTGACCGATGCGTCCGAGTTGCTGGTGGCGCTGGAGCTGGGGCGTACGCACGTGGTCGGGCTGGGCGTCGGCGGTTTCATCGCGCAACTGCTCGCCCTCGACCACCTCGACCAGGTCGCGTCGCTGACCCTGGTCTCCACCCGCCCGGTCGCACCCGGCCGGATCGACCGGGACCTGCCCGACCACGATCCGGCGGTGATGAAGCAACTCTTCGGCCGCCCGAAGCCCGACTGGACCGACCGTGACAGCGTGATCGACTACATGACCGGCTCGGCATCGCTGCTCGCCGGCTCGGCCGGATTCGACGAACAGGACGCGCGGACAACCGCGGGCAGGATCTTCGACCGATCCCGACGTACGGCGGAGGCCCAGCGCGCCAGCCAGCTCGGCACAATGTTCGCCGTGATCAACTGCCGCCCGCGCTGGCGCAACCGCCTCCCCAAGATCACCGCCCCCACCCTGGTCATCCACGGCGACGAGGACCCGTTCTTCCCGCACGGCAACGGCGAAGCCCTCGCCGCCGAAATCCCGAACGCCACCCTCCTGACCCTCCCCGGCATCGGCCAAGGCCTACCCCGCCCCACCTGGCCAACCGTCACCAAAGCGCTGCTGGACCACACCTCCTGACTCGCACGAAAGCCGGCCTGGCGGCGCGCGGCCTGGGCGAAGCAGCCGACTGTTGCGCGTCGACTGGTTGAGCCCATCGCCGCTGGGTGGCAGGCTCGCCTGCGTGATTGATGAGTTTGCGAAGGGGTATTTGCATGACGCGCTTCGGTGGGTGCGGGAGGGGATGGTGGCGAAGCTCGATGGGCTTTCCGAGTACGACGTACGGCGGCCGCTGACCGGCACCGGGACGAACCTGCTCGGGCTGGTCAAGCATCTGTCGATCTCGGAGGCCAGGTACCTCGGGGAAGTCTTCGACCGGCCGTTTCCTGAGCCCCTGCCTCGGTGGGACGACGAGTCTCAGCGCGGCGCCGACATGTGGGCGACCGAGCACGAGACTCGCGCCGAGATCATCGACCGCTACCGCCGCGTCTGGGCCCACGCCGACGCGACGATCGACGCCCTTCCCATCGACGCTCCCGGCCACGTCCCCTGGTGGCCGCGCCCCAACGTCAAGCTCTTCAATGTCCTGGTCCACCGCCTCACCGAAACCAGCCGCCACGCCGGCCACGCCGACATCCTCCGCGAACAACTCGACGGCACCGTCGAAGCCCCCCAGAACGACGCCACCTTCTGGGCCAACCGCCGTACCCAGATCGAACAAGCCGCCCAAGCCGCGTCGACGTGAGCTGTCAGGGCAGGTCTTCGAGTACTCGGATGCCGCAGAAGTCGGTGTGGAAGTGACCGGTCAGGGCTCGGATCACCCCGGCGTGACAAACCGCGATGAATGGCTCCGAGTGACCCGCGGCCTGTCTGTGTAGTGCCTTGAGTGCTCGGTCGCGTACGGCGGACATGGGCTCCCAGGCCCGAGTCTCGCCAGCCGGCCACTCACCCCCGCATTCCTCGAAGTCGCTGCTGAGAGCCTGTACGTCGCTGAGTCCACGCCAGGACAATGTCGAATCCGGAAGCCATTCCCGAAGGTCGATCTCGACGGCGGCGAGCGGCAACCGAGTCTCACCGGCAATCAGAATCGCCGTCTGCATGGCTCGAGTCAGCGGCGAGGACACGATGCGCTTTGCCCCCAGCTCTCGAAGTTCCCGCCCGACAGCCTTGGCCTGCTCCATCCCCTTGTCCGTCAACGGCGCCCAATCCCGCGCGGGCCCGAACCACCCCTCCTCATCGATCTGTGGAAACCCCGGCTCACCATGACGAACAAGAAACACACTCGGCATGCCGGCATTGATACCGCACGAGACGCGTGGGCGCCTGGCGAACTGGACGTGTCGCACGGTGGTCGAGAACCCTGGGCCGACCGCGTACGGGCGTATCAGCTAGACGCAGACCCAGCAATAGAGATGCCGGCCATCCGCCTGAGCCCGCCGGGCCAGGCCCGCCAAGTCGCCGAGTACCTCCGCCAGCATCTCCGGGTCTGCCGCACCCCACAACTCTTCTGTCTGCGACCACGGCCATCAGTTGGCGGACGGTGGGTTAGGTGTCGTACCCGAGTCCGTCCCAGGGTTCGTAGTACGCGATGAAGTCTCCGGGCTCGATGTTGATGGAGTACTCGCCCTCGAACTGGTCGACCACCCAGCCGAAGGTCACGCCCTCGATCTCCCTGGTGAACGGCTCGACGTCGATCGGCTCCAGCACGTACTTGCCGAGCTCGGCCAGCCGGGACGCGACGAGCTCGTCCGCACCAGCCGAAGCAGCCTGGCCCGGTGGGAGCCCGGCAGCACGACCAACCTTGTCGACTCGCACCTCATCGAATGTCCCGTCGGCCTTCCAAAAGAACAGCCCGACGTACCCCGAGGCTTCATCGAACAGCTCATCGCTCAGGAAGAACTTCCGGCCATCCTCGGCGGTCCCGGCGTACGGCACGTGATAGTCATCAGGAACGATCCGGAACCGCGTAGGCGCTTGCTCCACAGCCTCTCCTCCACCCGGCGTCGACGAACACCCAGCCAGTACGGCGACCAGCGACAGCACAACCGCCCACAGCAGCGGCCCGCCTCGCCTCGCCCGCGGCACGTACATCGACTGACCCACGCCGCATAACCTACGGCCGGCAGCACCCCTCCGACTCCATCCCCGGCCCACCGTTACCGAACCCTGACTGGGCTTCCTTCGTCAGTAGTAGGGCGCGAGCCGAACGAGGTTGATCAGGCCCAAGACGAGGACCACGGCAGACGCGACGACGACCCCGCGAGCTACCGCGGTGTGAGTCGGGTGCCTGTGGATGCGCTGATGACCGCTCGGTCTCCGAGTGGTTTGGTCAGGGTGACAACCGCTGGTGTCGAAAGCCCAATGGCTCGGCAGGCAACGCCGGCCGGCGGATTGCTGTGGGTACCGCCGATGATCACCAGGTCGTCGAACTCCTTGACGTGAGCTCGAAGGTCGATGTCGCAGGCTCCGTGAAAGAAGGCGAAAGTGAGCGTGCTGCCGTCGATTCGGGTGAGGCTCTGGACCCGGAGGAAGCCAGGTGGAAGCTCGGGGAGACCGGGCGGTGGGACGGGCTCGACGACGGGTTTGAGGACGTCCTCGGGGACGGCGACGGCGACGATCGGTCTGGACAGGCCCTTCGCGGTGAAGGACCAGGCGGGTACGGTCGCCTTCCCGCTGCTCGTCACCACCTCAGCCGTCCGCAGCGAAGCCTTGGTGATCGTGAGACTGCATGTCGCGGCTCGGAAATGCTTGCAGTTGTTGTGCGTGGGTCCGATCGCTGCCTTGAGAGCGGGGCGGGCGTCGAGCACGCTGACCGGACGGCTCGATCCATCCGCGAACTCGATGCTGGATGCACCGCCTGACCCGAGCCGAACGCCAGGCGCGAAGGTAACGTGCCCTGCCATCCAGGCCACCTTCTGCTCGGTCGTGTCGAACGCGAGGCCAGGCGTCCGGGACGAGTACAGGAACGTCCCTTCCGGAGCCTTCGGAATCCCCGCAGCCCTGACAACCTGCGCCACAACCCCCGCCCGCTCGACAAACGCCGGAGTCCCAGGCGCGACCGGAACCACCGTCGGATCCACATCACGAGGCGCTGGCATCTCGACGGCAGGCGTAGCACTACCAGCCCCACCCGCCGGCGCGGCTTCACTCCCACACGCCGCCAGCGTCAGACCAACGAGAACGACGGCAGCTCCCAAGTACGCCCGACACCTCGCACCGCGCCCGATAACCCTCATACCCGCTGAGACGCGTCGCGCCTGGCGATTTGTTGCATCGCCCACCATGACCCGAGTATCCGCTCGTCCCCCATCGCCAGATGATTCCGCGAACAACCCGTCGCCTTCCAGATACCGCGCGAAGACCTAAGTGGCGAAGATCGTCTCCGGCGACGTACCAGGAACCTGGACGGTCACCCACGTGAGGTTGCTGAGCTTTGTCGCGTGGTGGCTAGTTGCGGTGGGCTACTACTCGGGTGAAGCCGAGGGTTTGGCCGGCGTCGGTGCGGAGCATCTCGGCTTCCCATTGGGGGGCGCTGCTGTCGCGGTCGCAGGCTTCGTTCCACTGCAGCCAGTCTCGCCATCCTTCGGGCAGCCGATCGGCGACTTCGACGGTGACGAGTCCGGTCTTCTCCCAGTGCCGGCGCCACCAGGCTGGGCTGTGCCAAGCGCAGAAGTCCCACTTCCAGTAGGGCTCGAGGCCCGGAGGGGGAAGCGTCTCGTACTCCTCGGCGAGGCCGGGCTGAACGATCCCGAGCTGGCCGCCGGGTTTCACGAAGCGGGAGTAGTAGCCGAGGTAGAGGTCATCGGTGCCGAAGTAGTGGTACGCGCCGATGCTGAAGAGCGCATCGAAGAAACCCTCGGCGAAGGGCAACGCATGGGCTTCGGCGTAGATCGGGTGAACTTGGTCTACGACGTCAGCCTCGGCAACACGCTGCAGGTTCTCGTCGGGCTTGATCCACAGGTCAGTCGCCCACACCTCGACGCCGAACTCCTTGGCCAGAAAGATCGAGCTCAGCGCAGTGCCGCATCCCAGGTCGAGAACCCGCATACCGGGCTCGAGCCGCATGACATCGCTCAACGCCTCCGCCTGCCACACAGCGTTCGGCCCCATCACCCCGTCGACCATCCACCGAGCCGAATACTTGGCAGACCGCGGGTACCGCTCATTCCTCAGCAACACAGCAAGTTCGTCATCATCCATGCAGCCGGAGTGTGGGCGCAGCACGTGCGCTCGAGCAACCGGTTATCCGCCCGCTCGCATGGCGCAATTGGCCCGATGCCGACCGTACGGTCTTGGCAGAGTTGCCGGGCGACAGCGCCCCACACTCTCAGCTCACCCCTCTGGACTCTGACAGTCGAGTGCACGGATCGCGGAGAAGGATTCAGTGTGCGGAGCTGGGCGGTAGGTCGTTGAGTGGGGTCGGCTTTGTGGTGGCTCGCCACCTGTGGGTGCTTCTCTGGCCCGTTACAGTGTTGTCGAAGACGACGCAGAGTGCTCTGGTCCGTGGGTCTGATGCGATTGTGGCAAGTCCCTGCTCGCCGGCATGGAGTGCCAGGACGGGTCCGCCGGCCCAGCCGAGCAGTCCGCGATTCGTCTTGTGGGTTGCGAGGCGAACGGTCTTGGTAGACCGGCGGTGAGCAATCTTGGGGTAGTCAAGCAGCATGGCCGGCCAGTACGTGTACACAAGGATCTGGCCGCCCACCAGTTGATGCTGCTCGCGAGTCCAGTCCCAAGCCAGCTCGAAGGCTGCAAGATCCTTTTGAGCGGTTGACAGGTACCAGGTCTCGCAGGAGGTCGCGCACGGGTACGGCGAAGGCGTCTGCCCTCGCGTCTCGTCCGATGGGAGCACGTCGACACTGTAGATGTGCCTTCAGCGGCTCGGGCTGCTGACGCGACGCCTCACTCGGGACGCCGTAATCAGGTTGTGTGGACGGTCTGGGGCTGCTTCGCTCTGGGCGTGACTGAACTTCGGACGCCGCGACTGTGCCTGCACGCCATCGACACAGCGGAGGGCGAACGCATCGTCGGGCGGCGGGCCGGGGCCGAGGATGCCTGGGCTGAGGACTTTCCGTTCGACGGCGACGTCATCGGCGTCACGGCCTTTCTCGCGGCTACGGCGGCCCACGGGGACCAGCGCCCGTTCGGGCACTACCGGATCACCCGGACCGCCGACGGGAAGGCCATCGGTGGAATCGGGTTCAAGGGGCAGCCGGACGAGGGCTGTGTCGAGGTCGGTTACGGCCTTGCCCCATCAGCCCGCGGCCACGGCTATGCAGCGGAGGCACTCGGCGCCCTGCTGAACGTCGCTGCCTCTCACGGACTATCCCGAGTCGTCGCCGACACCACCGGGGACAACATCGCTTCCCAGCGGACCCTCGAATGTGCTGGATTCCGCCGAACAGGCGCCAACGGTGACCTCTACCAATACGAGGTAGTCCTCTCGCAACCGGCCCAGGCGCAGTAGCTCGAACGTCCATAGGCACGGTGGTCGCGACGACCTCGCCACCGGATCCGTCCGCGGCCGGCAACGGATGTGCCGGCCGCGGAGGCGTTGTCAGCCGCAGCAGCCCGACTGCTTGGTGGGCGTGTCGTCGATGACGGTCAGCAGGCCACCGCTGATGCCGGTTGCCAGGCCGCGCCCGGCCGGCGCGGAGATCTCGACGGCTTGCGGCGCGGGACCGCAGCAACCGCTCGACTCCTCGGCGCTTTCGCCATAGGCCAGGTTCGACGAACACACACCGGTCTCGGGCAGGTCCAGTTGGACATCACGGGCGGCATCCCAGTCGCCAGCTAGTGCGGCCACGACCGAGCGCGCCTGCTCGTACCCAGTCGCAAGCAGGAACGTCGGCGCGCGACCGTACGACTTCGCGCCGACCGCGTAGTACCCCGGCTCGGGGTGGGCGAGTTCGTCGACGCCATGCGGCGGGACCGTGCCGCACGAGTGCTTGTTGGGGTCGATCAGTGGCGCGAGTGCCCGCGTCGATCCGAGGATCGGGTCGAGGTCGAGGCGCAGTTCGCCGACCATGTCGTGGTCCGGGCGGAAGCCGGTCGAGTTGACGACCGTGTCGACAACCACGCGCCGTTCGCCGGCGACAAGCTCGACCCGCCCGTCCGTGGTCGGGGCCAGCTCCTCGGTCCGGAACCCGCTGACCAGTTCCACTCGGCCGGACTGAACCAGCTTCTTCAGCCGCATGCCGAGCGCCCCGCGTGCGGGCAGTTCATCGGCGTCGCCACCGCCGTACGTGCGTGCCTGGTCGGTGCCTCGAACAACCCACAGCACCTCTGTGCCGGGAACCTCGTCAGCGAGTTCGCCCAGTTCCAGCAGGGTTGTCGAGGCGGAGTGGCCGGCGCCGACGACTGCGGTACGGCGTCCCGCGAAGCGCTCACGGTCTCGCCCGAGTACGTCGGGAAGGGCATGCGCAATGTGGTCGGCCGTGCTCGATTCGCCTCGCGCGGGGATGCCCGAGCCGCCGAGGACGTTCGGACGCCGCCAGGTGCCGGCCGCGTCGATCACTGCCGACGCCAGCAACTCGGATCCGTCGGCCAGCCGGACCAAGAACGGTGCGTCCGCGCGGCCCGCCGTACGGATCCGGTCGAAACCGACTCGGGTGACCGCGATGACCTCGGCGCCGTACCGGATCCGGCCGGACAGCTCGGGGGTCTTGGTGAGTGGTTCGAGGTAGTCGTCGATCAGGTCGCCGCCGGTGGGCAGCGTGCCCAGTTCGGGTTCGGTCCAGCCGCCGGCCTGTTCGAGCAGCCGCCGCGCGGCCGAGTCGATGTCGTAGCGCCACGGGCTGAACAGCTTCACGTGCCGCCACTCGTCGATCGCCGCCGCGACGCCCGGCCCGGCCTCCAGGACCGTGAACTCGATCCCGCGCTCGGCCAGGTGCGCAGCCGCCGCCAAGCCGATCGGGCCCGCGCCGATCACCACCACCGGAGCTTCGGTCATCTCTTCATCCCCACTGTCTAGAAGTTCATCTAATCAGCGTCCACCTTGCCTTCTGATTAGACAGAAGTCAAGATAGATCCATGTCTAAACAGCAGATCACGCTGATCGCCCCCACTGCGGGCGGCTGCTGCGCTCCGATCTCGTCCGGCGCCCTCGATGCCGAGCAGGCGGCCGAGGGGGCGGCGGTGTTCAAGGCGCTGGCCGACCCGGTGCGGTTGCGGCTGCTGTCGATCATCGCCTCGGCGGGCGGCGAGATGTGCGTCTGCGATATCACGCCCCAGTTCGACGTGTCCGGCCCGACGATCTCCCACCACCTGAAGGTGCTGCGCGAAGCGGGGCTGGTCGACTGTGAACGGCGGGGGACCTGGGTCTACTACTGGCCGATCCACGAGCGCATGCAATGGATCGCCGGCCTTCTGGCCGTACCGGCGGCGCCTGCGCTCACCTGACCGCGGAGGTTTGACTTCCTGAAATAGCTCAGTGATCATTGAGTCAATGAACACTGAGCGATCTGCCCTGGTGGAGCGAGCCCGGATCCACGCCGCGCTCGGCGACCCGGTGCGCCTGGCGATCGTCGACACGCTCATCGCCGGCGACGTGGCACCGGGTGAGCTCGGCGCATCCCTCGACATGCCGACCAATCTGGTTGCGCACCACCTCAAGGTGCTCGAGGACGCCGGCGTGGTCGTCCGGACCCGATCCGAAGGCGATCGTCGCCGTACTTATGTGCGTCTCGTTCCCGAGGCGCTGACGACGATTGCGGCACCCGCGTTGTCTGCGCCCAGAGTCGTGTTCGTCTGCACGCAGAACTCCGCCCGGTCGCAGCTGGCGGCAGCAGTCTGGGCTCGGCGCAGTCATGTTCCCGCGTTGTCAGCCGGGACCGAGCCCGGAGCACGGGTCAACCCCGGCGCGGTCCGGGTCGCGCGCAAGCATGGACTGAACCCAGACACCTGGCGCACTGCCCGTGTCGAGGACGTCGTCCAACCGGATGACCTGGTCATAGCGGTCTGCGACAACGCCTACGAGCACCTCCACCCCGACGTACGGCCGCGGCTGCACTGGTCCGTCCCGGACCCGGCGCCGGTGGGCACGGACGCGGCCTTCGAAGCCGCCTACCGCGAGATCGCCGGCCGAATCGACCGGCTCGCGCCAGCCCTTGCGGACGACACCGAAACCTCTAGGAGCCGATCGTGACCGAGATCGCCGGCTACCACCGCGAGAACCTGTCGATCGACCAGAACCTCGCCCTGCACACCGCAGCCGCGCGGCTGCGCGCGGAGTTCTCCAGCTTCTACGGGCCGGAGACGATCGAGCGTTTCCTGCACGCCAGCTACGACCAGTTCGCCTCCGGCAGCACGGTTCCCAACTTCCTACCGCTGCTGGCCGAACGCTTCGCCCGCCAGCGCCTGACCGCACTCGCGCGAGTCGAAGGCCACCATGACGACGGCAAACCGGTCGTGCTGTTCCTGTGTGTCCACAACGCCGGCCGTTCTCAGATGGCGCTCGGGTTCTTCCAGCAGCTTGCCGGCGGCAACGCCATCGCCTGGTCCGGTGGATCCGAGCCTGGCATCGAGGTCAACGCCGCGGCGATCGCAGCCATGGCCGAACGGGGCATCGACATCTCCGGCGAGTACCCGAAACCGTGGACCGACGAGGTCGTCCGCGCCGCCGACGTCGTGGTCACGATGGGCTGCGGTGACGCGTGCCCGATCTTTCCGGGCACCCGGTACGAGAACTGGGATCTCGACGATCCGGCCGGCCTCGACGTGGCCGGAGTTCGCCCGATCCGCGACGAGATCGAGCGCCGGGTACGGCGATTGCTCGACGAACTCGCCGTACCCGCGGAGCGCGCGTGAGTGGCCCACTCTGGCGACGTGCCGCGGCGGAGGCCATCGGCACCGGCCTCCTGGTCACGGTCGTCGTCGGCTCCGGCATCGCCGCCGCATCCCTGTCACGTGACACCGGCCTGCAACTGCTCGAGAACGCCTTCGCCACAGCCCTCGGGCTCGCGGTTCTGATCCTCGCGTTCGGCCCGGTCTCCGGTGCCCACTTCAACCCGGTCGTCTCGCTGGTCGACTGGTGGTTCGGAGCCGGACTCACCGGGCGAGACATTGCGGTGTACCTCCCCGCGCAGCTCATCGGCGCTGTCGGCGGCGCCGTACTGGCGAATCTCATGTACGGCGAGAGCGCCGTCTCGTGGTCGACGAACCACCGCTCGTCCGGGCACCTGTGGCTCGGCGAGGTGGTCGCCACCGCCGGGCTGATCCTGCTCATCGTCGCGCTCGCCCGGACCGGTCGCGCCAACCTCGCACCCGCGGCGGTCGGCGCCTACATCGGATCGGCGTACTGGTTCACCTCGTCGACCTCGTTCGCCAACCCGGCGGTCACCATCGGCCGCGCGTTCAGCGACACCTTCGCCGGTATCGCGCCCAGTTCGGTGCCCGGGTTCATCGTCTTTCAGCTGTTCGGCGGCGTCGTCGGCGCCGGTCTTGTCGCCCTGCTCTACCCCGATCCCGGCAGCGCCGCCGACGACATCGTCACCCCACACACCGACACCACTGGAGTCGCCTCGTGAGCAAGCCCACCGTGCTGTTCGTCTGCGTCCACAACGCCGGCCGCTCCCAGATGGCCGCTGGATGGCTGCGCCACCTGGCCGGTGACACCGTCGACGTACGGTCCGCGGGATCCGAGCCTGCGAACCAGATCAACCCCGTTGCGGTGGAAGCCATGCGCGAGGTCGGCATCGACATCGCCGGCGCCACCCCCGAGCTGCTGGCCACCGAAACCGTCAAGGACAGCGACGTCGTCATCACCATGGGCTGCGGCGACGCCTGCCCCATCTTCCCCGGCAAACGCTACGAAGACTGGCAACTCACCGACCCCGCCGGCCAACCCCTCGAGCTGGTCCGCAAAGTCCGCGACGACATCCGCACCCGAGTAGAAACCCTCCTCACCGACCTCCGACCTGCGATGTAGCCGCTCGTTCGGTGGTTGCCCGAGCCGGGCCAGGGCTACGGTACGTGCGTGATCCTCAACGACCCGGACGGTCCGTGGACCGCGGCGGCGTACCTCCTCGAAGACGAGTCCTTCAAGGGTGTCCAGCACGGCATCAGCGACTCCGGCGCCACACTCTGCGGCATCCCCGAGGACAAGATCACCATCGTGCGCCACCCGTTCTGGGGCCGACGTACCAACGACTGCCCAACCTGCACCCTCCGCCTCACCGAACTAGCCGACCCCACCACACCTGACCCTTAGCCCACGGCCCAGCCTGATCTGCACAGGTCAATGGCGACGCAGAGGTCGAGTTCAGGAGTCGGCAAGGCGTCAGTCAGCGCTTCCAGGGGTGATGGGCGTGAGCGTATTTTGAGGGCGTGGCGTCAGGATCCTTGCCGCAGCGCGCAGTCCGCGCGGTCGGCGAAAGCCGGGTCGCTGAGCGGCTTGCCAGCGCTCAGACGCTGGCTTACGGGCCGCTGATCGAGCGGGTACGACGCAGTCCGCTGCACACCGACGTACTCGGTCATTCGTTGCATCCGTCACTTACCGACGTGACCGCCGGGTGCTGGCTCAGCACCTCCCTTCTCGACCTCGCCGGTGGGTCCGACTCGCGTCGCGGGGCGACGCTCCTCGCCGGGTTCGGACTGCTGGCGTCCGTGCCGACGGCTCTCGCAGGCGCCGCCGACTGGGCGGAACTGTCAGGCACTGAACGCAGGATCGGCGCGATCCACGGTCTCGGCGCGGACGCCGCAATATTCCTCTTCACCGGCTCGCTCGTCGCGCGCCTACGCGGCGAACACCGCCTCGGCACAAAGCTCGCCGTAGCCGGAAACCTGGTCATAGCAGGCGCGGGCTTCCTCGGCGGCCACCTAGCCCTACACCGCGGAACAGCCCGCCGACCGCCCACGGCTGACCCCAACTAGCCCTCTCAACCCAAGCACTGCCAATCATCGTCACGGGTGCTTTCGTAGGTCCGCGCCCATCGAGCTCGGCGGACAGCCATAGGTCTCGCGCGGGACGGGCCAGCGTCCGACTCGCGGCTGATCAGTGCGAAGTGTCGGCCGCCGTCATTACAGTTTGGACCGTGACTTCCGACGACCTGAGCTCCGACCTGGTGTGGGAGAAGATGTGGGTCGGGCGACCCACCGACACGCACTTCTCGGCCGGTGGTTCCAGTCCGCTTGCGCGTGCTGACGACACGAATAAGCTCGAGACGCACGCGACCTTGGGCGGCCGCGTTGAGGACGAAGACGACGAGTCTGACCTGCTAAAGGTGGCGGCGGGCGTCGCGTTGGGAGTCTTGGTGACCATCGGCGCCTTCAAGGCGGCACCGCACGTCAAAACCTGGTGGAAGGAACGCCGGGCAAGGAAGGTCGCGCTCTCAGAAGCCGCCGAACCGGCCGACGAAGCCGATACTTCCGACGTGGCCACACTGGCCGTTGCCGCGTTCGCCTCCGAGGTGGAGGGAGCGCTCGACGAGCAAAGGACGAAGATGAGCAGCGCAGAAGCGCAGCGGCGCGTCCTCGAAATCATGCTCGCGGCGGCCATCATCGCCGACAACATGAACGCTCTGTCGAACGCTCAACTCGAGGACGGCGCCTCCGCAGAGTTGCAGAGCGCACTGGAGAGGCTCACGGTTCCCCAGGTCACGGACAGCCTCAACCGGATGCTCGAGGCGGATAGCACCCTGCTCGGTGAGCAAGCATCAGCTGAGCTCATGAAGGTCTTCGGAGGAGGTTGCGCCGCCGAAGGCCAGTACGTGCCCTTGCGCAACGACAGGATCAGGGAGGTTCTGCGCCTGCCTCGGGCAGCGTAGCTATAGGGGCTGCTGGTGGTAGTTCACTCCTCCTCCAGCGCGCCACCATGAAGACCATTCGGTCATCGGCTGATCTGTGCGTTGCTCCGACACGCGAATGTCAGGGATCACGGGGATGAGAGCGCGCTGTCCAGCCGAGGCCGATCAACTCAGCTAAGTGAAGCGGCCCGGGGCTCTGGATCCTCAGCGAGGAGGATTCAGCGGGTGGGAGCCGGCTCTGACGATGGCCGCCAGTCTCGTTTGATCAGGCCGTAGACCCAGGAGTCAGAGACCTCGCCGTTCACGATGCAGTCCTCCCGGAGCGTTCCTTCGCGCACGAAGCCGAGCTTCTCCAGGACGCGGGCTGAGGCCGCGTTGCGGGTATCGGCCTCGGCCTGGACTCGATTCAGGTCGAGCGTGTCGAATGCCCACTGCAGCAAGGCACGCGCGGCCTCGGTCGCATAGCCGTGGCCCCATGCCGCATCGTTGTAGCAGTAGCCCATCGACGCGCTGCGGTAGTCCGGGTTCCACTGGTTCAGGCTGCACCACCCGATGAACGCCCCGTCGGAAACCCGGTCCACGGCCAGCCGCGTCCCGGTCCCTTCCTCTGCCATCTGCCGGCAACCCGCGATGAACCGCTCGGCCCGCGCACGCTCGCTCCACGGCGGCGAGTCCCAATAGCGCAGTACGTAAGCACTGCTGTGCATCGCGTAGAGAGCGTCCGCGTCCACGTCCTCAAACGGCCGCAGCCGCAGGCGATCGGTGTGCAGCGTGGGGGCAGGCAGAGACATGCGTGCCATATTGCCCCTCACGAGGGCCAGCCGGACAACCGCACCCGTGATGCGGATCCCTCACAACCGAACTTGTCGGTGGCAGACAGAGGAACATGCCGAGGCGGCCCGGGGCGAGGGTGCGTTCCTGCCGTCCACCAACGGCTCCGCTGGACACGAGCCGACGTCACGGGGCGGTCGGTGAAGCGCGATGAGCGCGTGTGTCTGGGGGAGCGGCCGGCAGACCGCGACGGAGGAACGGGCGGAGAGGCGGGGGGCTACACAGAAGGAGGTGGCGCGCTCGGAGCGATTCGAACCCCAAATCTTCTGATTCGTAGTCGAGTTCAGACCGTCCACTGTCGACCACATCACGCCTGAGTGCTCGCGTCGCTCTGCCGGAATGCCCTGGGTCGTTCGGACGGATCCGTGGTCGCCGTTCGCAAATACGCGCCCGCCGCACTGACAGACCGCCGTACACACTGTTCGACCCAAGCCGAAGGCGCCAGAAGATGACCGACGAGCGCGAGATGTTCCAGCACCTGCCGTTTCCTTTCGAGAACCAGCGCTTTCCGAGCAATCTGGGCGCCGTCGTTCAAAGGACAGTGCTTTCGGGTGAGCAGCCTGCCCGAGAGGTGGTCCACGCGCCCGACGGCTCCTGGCTCGTCGGCGATGGTGTCAACGATCCGAACCCGCCTGGCGCATCGATTGCCACACACATCACTCACGCGATCGAGACGAACAGCTCTATCGCACAGCTAGCGACTATGGCGCCGGGACACATTGCCCAGCGATCCGGGTCAGGCGACCCATGGCGCATCACCGACCTCGATGATTGGGAGGAGCAGGGCTCTCCGCGTCAGTCCTAGCTCAGCTCCTTACGCATCTGAGTGCACATCGTCTCGTGCCGCGTGATCGAGCCGTCCGGGTCTTGCTGGTCCCAAGATTCGAGCACCTCGTCGTATGCGACATAGCCCAGCCGCTCGTACAGGGCACGGGCTCGGGGGTTACTCAGCTCGACACCGATCTCGGCCCGATCGAGACCTCGGGCCAAGATCCGCTGCTCAGCGGCTCCAATGAGCACTGTCCCGATCCCGCAGGACTGCAGCGCCGGGTGCACGGACAACTGCCACAGCGAACCTGAACCCGGATGCGGCAGATAGTCGACCCCACCGATAGCTACGGGTACGTCGTTCTTCGTGCAGACGGCAAGGTAGTCGACCTCCCCGGAACGCGCTCGCTCGAGTTGCTCGGCAACCTGCCTCAGGTGCAGCTCGCTGCCAGCAAAGCCACACGCGCCCAGATCGGCGTCAGCCAGATCCCTCACCGTCAGATCGAGCACGACTGCGGTCATCGTCACCACCTCCTCGTGCAGTCTTGTGTACGACTTGCGAGAACGACAACGGGTTTCTACTCGCCATGGCCCACCCGTGTCTTCCCCTTTGCTGGCTCCTGATAGGTCTGACTGGGCAGCGCACCGGGCGGGAAGACGCACCCGCCCGACCAAAGCGCCGGGCGATCCGCGCCTTGATCCATATGAGGACAATCCGGCAGAGACTCACCGGCGGATGACGCCCTCCGTCGACAGATGCGCGACACTCACCCGCCAGGTGATCTGCGAGTTCGGTCGCCCGGGCGGAAGATGAGTCGGTTGTGCAACTCCGCCGGGCAGACTAATCACATGGCCGAAGGAACCGAGGGCGAGAACCGGCCGGTGGTGCGGGCCCAGCCGATGACGCATCCCTGAGCGATGGCCCCTTCAGCTGTCCTTGTTGCGGTCACCTGACGTTGTCTGAGCGTGGCAGCTTTCTGCGATGAATGTGGATGGGAAGACGACGGCCAGGACGACCATGACAGTCACATCGTCCGTGGCGGCCCCAACGGCCGTCTCAAGCCCGGATGACGCGCGGGCGGCGTATGTGGCCAGGGGCGGACGCGCGCAATCACACCGACCGCCGACGGACCTGTAGTAGCTGGGAGTGGATGGCCGGACGGATTGACCACATCCCGACCTCGGCATGACCGCGCGGATCGCGGCAAATCCGGACGTTGCTGGTTGTGCCCAGGGCTTGGCTCAAAGTCGGGGTGGGTGGCGAGCATCCCGGTGAGCCGCTGGTAGGCGCTCCCATGTGCTGCCTACGGCGTAATGGTGAGCTCCAGCGGCGCCAGCTGCATGCTGCCGCTGTCGGTCTGTAGCTCGATGACCAGACCCCACTGTCCCGGCGGGACGGCGTACCCCAGGTCGGGAACCATCGAGGCTGTCCCGATCAAGACGGGCACAGGGCGGCTTTGGTGAGGTTCAATCCAGAACTCCACCCGCTTCGCGGTGTGCGGGCCGACGTACCGACCGACGACGGTGCCGAAGCTGTCGGTCACCGCCGATTGCAGGTCGCCGCCGGTGGCTAGCACATGCGTGCGCGCGGCGCGATTCGTGACCAGCACGTCCTGGTGAGTGAACCGGCCGGTTTGGACCGCCAACGGGGACAGGGGTTCCACGTCGAGCCCTGCGGTTTCAGCGGGCGCTCCGTGGAGCTGGCGAGCGTGGTCGGTCACCCACAGCTGTCTCGCCGGGAAGGTCATCGCCCCGACACGCAGATCCACGAGGCTCCCGTACTTACCATGCAGCATCGCCGCGATGTCGGTTGCCCACGCGGCCAGCTCGATGTAGAACGGGGGCTCACGTCGCTCGCGATCGGGGACAGGAAATACCCTGAGCGCACCCGGTGACTCCTCGCTCACCCGGCGCAGATCCGCGCGCAGACTCTCCCAACCGGCCATAGCCCGACGGTATCGGAACCGACCGCAGGCAGAGGACAATCGAGCCCTTCAGGAACTTCCTGAATTCGGCATGACCGCACATCGCTATCTGGGGCATGACCGGACCTGCGCTGATGGCCCGCGCGGAACCGATGGTTACGTTCAGCGTTGCTTGTCCGGCGGCACGATCTGAGTCTTCCCCTTGGCCTCGGCCTTCGCGTGCTTCTCGGCGCGCTTCTCCTTGAGAGACTTGCCCGCCTTCTTGGACATGTGTTGCCGAGGCGATTTGTCGGCCATGGCTGCTCCTTGAGCGGAAGCCTGGCTGGCTTCCTGAATCCACCGTACGCCGGGACGGGCGCTTCCGCTCATCGGCATGACAGCGCGGATCGCGGCAAATCCGTGCGTCGCCTGGCATGATCGGCCGGCCCATCGAAATCGGAGACGACCTATGAGCCCTTCGCCAAGCGAAAGTGCTGAACTCATCCGTATCGTGGGGCTCGAGGCCGCACTGGTCGCACCACACGAGATACTCCCGCAGGTCCGACTCGGTGTGGATCCGGGACTGACCTTTGAACCGAGCCAGGTAGGCGGCGACGGCTATCCGTAGGATGCGAGACGTCGTGACGACGACACCGGAGACGGCCGGGCCCGGTTGTGAGATCTCCATTCCCTCAGTGCCCAGGGCGCGGCAGGTCGCGTCAACCGCCTCACAAGCTCACCATCGCGGCATGTGCGGACGTTGACCGTCTGGCTGGGCATGCACAATGTCAGCCATGCTGCTCTCCGCTTCACGACGGCGCGAGCGTCTTGCCGTCGAAGCCGTAACGGTGCTCTGTTACGAAGCATTTCTGGCCATTCGCGGCAGTGCCTACACGGGTCAAGTGCAGTCAGTGGTCGATGTCGGCGAGGTGGATGTCGACGTCATGGAGTGGATGCGATTGCTGGCGGACGCCTGTCACAACTTGCCGAAGTCCCTACAGCCGTCGGTGGCGGGAGGTCGGAAACATCGGGCAACTGACGCCATTCACTATCTGCTTGCCACAGCGAGCCCGCGGCAGCGGCAGTGGCTTGTCGCCACGCTTGCTAATAACGACATCGCTGTCGAGGAGCTGACTGGCTAACGTCCGCCGACTTCCGGTCGTCGGCATGAGCGCGCAGGTCGCGGCATGTCCGGACGTTGTAGCCCACCCCGGCCCGGCTCGAACGGGCAGCCTCCCTCTCCGGTGTTGCTCGGGTGGGCGCTGGGGGTGCAGCCACCCACCTAGGGCGGGGCCGTGCACAGGGTACGAAGCGCGGTGTCACATCGCCACCGAGATGCACCCGACTGCGGCAAATGAGTGCGTCCGAGACTCTGCGCTGCCAGGATCTCTCCATGCCAACTCTGCCAAGAACGGACTCCTCGCTTCTCGTCCGCACCGACTTCGCCAGTGACACCGCGTGGCAACACTTGAGCGACGAAGCGCAGCGGGAGAACGAAGATGGTTTCCGGGCCTACATCGAAACGGTGAGCGATCCGGCATTCGACGGCGCCGACTGGCAGGCCATACAGGCCGCGGTTCCGGTCACTGACACTGGCGCCTCGGTGCTGTTCATCGCAGACACCGTGGCCCTGGGATCGGCAGAGCACCCCATCCTGGTTGTGGCTCTTGGAGAAGGCAGCAGCGAGCTGCCGTTCCGGACGCTACCGTCAGAACTGTGGGCCATCGAGAACAACCTGAACATCGCCAACATGGACTGGCAGGAGTTCGCCGCGGCAGTCGATGAAGATGGCGTGTTCCGCGGCTTCGGGGACTAACCGACGCGCTTACATGTCGGGGGCTTGCCCATCGCGCGATCAACGCGCACGCCATCAGCGGCATGTGAATGCGTTACGCCGAATGGGCTAACCCCAGTGGTTGCTGTCGAGGTCGTCCAGTTGTGCCTGAATCTCTGACAGCAGGGCCGCCGGCATGATCAGGACAAGGTCGCAACTCTCGACGTCCTGGCCCACGCTCATGGTGAGTTGACCGTCACTCACGCTCCACCAGACGGGGTGTCTCGCGCACGTCCCGAGGCTCACGTCTAGGCGCTGGGCGTGGTCGGCGCCGTGAACGCGAGGGAGGCCCGTAGCCCATTCGACCGGACTCGCGTTCACGTTCAGGAGCCACGAGTCTCCGCTCAGTGTGAGCATCACGTTGTCGTCATCGAGTTGCGCGTCCGCCCTCACATCAAATCGCTCCATGCGGAGGAGTATCGCAGCGGGATCAGCGCAGAGACCGCTCATCGGCATGACAGTGCGCGGAACGCGGCTACTGTTGACTTGTTCTACGGCAGTGGCCTGGCCAGGCTGTTGTCGAGGTGCTCGGCGGGACGCTCTCATATCAGCGGCTGCCCACCCGAAGGGTGTGGCTCTCATCTGGCGTGCGGCCCGCCGGGTGCCGCTGGTGAGGCGTGGCTCAAGAGGGGATTGCCGGGCTCGAAGTAGCTTTGCCCGTCCTCGCCGAGGTGGCTCAGGCAGGAGGTCGCAGGATGAGCGGAGTGATTGTGGGTGTGGATCCACACAAGGACAGCGTGACGATCGAAGCCGTCGACGGGCATGGTCAGGTGTTGGCGAGGGGCGATTCGGCACTGATACGGCCGGCTACCGGTTGATGAGCGGGTACGTGCATGGGCAGTGGCCGCATCACGTGTGGGCGGTCGAGGGCGCACACGGGGTGGGGCGTCCACTGGCGCAGCGGCTGCTCGCCCAGGGCGAGACCGTGTTGGATGTCCCGGCCAAGCTCGCCGCGGGTGCGAGTGTTCGACACCGGCAACGCCCGAAAGACCGACGCCGGCGACGCGCACGCGGTGGCGATGGTGGCGCTGCGCACCCCGCGGCTGACCCGGCTGGGCTATGACGAAGAGTTCGCGCTCCGGCTGCTGACCGACCGGCGCGATGAGCTGTCAAACCTGCGGGTGCAGACCGTGAACCGGTTGCACCGACTGCTCACCGAACTGATCCCCGGAGGCGAGCAGGCGCGACCTGTCCGCCCTGCAGGCCAAGCGGCTGCTGGCGACGGTGAGGCCCAAAACCCCGGTGGGCAAGACGATCCGTCCGATGGCGGTCGAGGAGCTCGCCGACCTGGTCGCGGTCGACGCCAAGCTCAAGGCGATCAAGAACGAACTGCGCACCGCCGTCAACCACCGCGGCTCGCACCTGACCGAGCTGTTCGGGATCGGCCCGGCGGGCGCCGCACGGATCCTGGCCGACGTCGGCGACGTGGCCCGGTTCCCCGACCGCAACCACTTCGCATCCTGGACCGGCACCGCACCCCTGGACGCCTCCAGCGGCGAACAGATCCGCCACCGGCTCTCCCGGGCCGGCAACCGCCGACTCAACCACGTCCTGCACATCGCCGCGATCGTGCAGATCCGCCACGACACCGCAGGCCGTGCCTGCTACCGGCGCAAGCTCGCCGACGGCAAGACGCCGATGGAAGCCCTGCGCTGCCTGAAACGACGGCTCTCCGACGCCATCTACCGCCAACTCGTCAACGACACCACCCAGACCGCGACAACCGGCGAGGCGAGCCCGGGAGGGCACTCGGGGGCGACTTCACAATCCAGCGCGGCCGACCTCTACACCCCGGTCATCGGCTCTTCGGATCAGCCACTTCCCGGACCCGCAGCCACGACGCTACCCCCGCCCACAGCCCATGCGAAACCCCGCCCGGCCCCCGGCTCACCACCCCACGCGCCGACGCGCCGGAGCGGTCAAGGTGGAGCGCCCCACCGGACGAACGACCTTGACGGCGACAAGCGCCGGCGCATCCTGAACGAGCCGAGACCGGCAACTTGACACAGAGGGGAACCAGATCAGTGCGTTTTCGGGCCACAGGCTCGTGCGACCATCTCGCCATGCTGCATGTGTCTGAGGACGGCGCTGCCGTCGCCCTTCGGTGGAGTAGCGGGGATCGCAAGGCGGAGATCGAGTTCGCATCCCCGCGCTTTCGCTACCGCGATGCCTCGGACCCATACCTGGCCTCCGACGACTTGGTCGAGTACACGGTTCGTCTTGCGGGGAACGGGTTGGCAGCAGAGGCGTTGGTCCTGAGTCTCGACACAGCCGGCAGCGGGCTGCCAGCGTTCCTTGAGCAACTGGGCGAGGACTTTCGAGGCTGGAACGGCACACGCACTTGGGAGAACCAGGATCGGGATCTCGGGGTCGAAGCCACTTGGTCGTCACGTGGGTACGTCGACCTCCGCTGGTGGATCACGCCCACCATCTACGACAAGTGGAGCGCCTCGGTTGTCGTGGAAATCGAGGCGGGTGCTGAGATGTCAGCACTCGCCCGCGAACTGTCGTCGTTCTTCGCCCTCTGAGCCGATTCCGACAAGCACGCTCATCGGCATGTGCGGACACTCGTGGTCTGGTGGATTCGCTACCTCGCGGAGGCGATCGAGTCGCTGTTCCAACGGTGGCGATCCAGGCCGACGGTTGCGTACTCGTCCTTCGGGTTCGCGGCCGTGACACCGAGCCAGCGCAAGCCCGCGTTGATGGCCATCTCGGATCCGGATCGGACCGCAGCATAGTGATCGGGTGCCTGTTCTCCGGGAGTCCTGGTGAACAGCGGGCCGAACGCGACGTCGCCGTTTTGCCAGCCGACGGCGTCGTGAGTTCCTTCGCCTCCGTGGAACTCCATGTGAATGTAGAGAACCGGACCTTGGGCTGACGCCTGGACCGCCTCTTCGGCACGGCCCTTCGTCAAATCGAGGAAGCCAGGGACCAGATCCCTGTCCGGCGTGACTTCCTCGAGTAGGGCGCCCGGTACGAAACACAGGTCGGGCACGTCGAGAGGAATGAGCACATGCTCTTGCTCCCAAGGCCAGGACTGCGGTGGCGCGAAGAGAACAAATCCGTCGATCACACCACCCATGAGTCAGAAGTCTCCCTGACCGCTGACCGTCTCCGCCATTGAGAACTGTCACGAGTTGCGGCAGACCCGTGCATCGCTGCCGGATTCACGGTCGGCAGACTTCCAGCCCTGTCGCACCTCAGCCTCCGGCGTGTCGCGGATCTGTTGGCGGATCACAAGGAGCGCGCGCCGGGTTCTCATGGCGTTGGTGTCTAGCTACGGCTCGTACTTGAGTTTGTCCTGCAATTCGTCGACCAGTCCGGAGTATTCGACCCAGTTCTCGTGCTTGGTGTAGAAGCCCTCCAGTTCGGCCCCAGTCAGCCGCTGGATCAGTTCACCGGTGTAGTGGTCACGTGCAATCCACAGGTTAGGCGGCCCATCTGTCGAATCGTCGTCGGCGTCGATGAACATGTCGAAGACGAAGACGTTGGTACGCCGATACTCGGCGAGACGCTCTTCAACCAGCCTCCAGGCGCGCGAGCCACTGACGATCATCTGAGATCGATTCATCCCGATTCGGCATGGCCAGATGCTAGTCCGAGCGCTGTAACGCATCGGCGATCGCGCATCACGCAGAGCGGCATGTCAGGACGTTGCCGGTCGGAGCCGAATCAGCGACGTCGAGAGGCGGTTCTCTGAGGTGGGTGTGTTGAGTTAGGCGGGCAAGTCATCCGCCTGCGTAGCGGGTGAGACGCACGAAGTGGTGGACCCCGAGGAAGCGGAACGGACCACGGACCATGGTCGGAACTAGCTGCAACCCTTCGCTGCTGCCGACGAATCGGGGCTGTTCATACTCGTGCGACTCACGGCGCCGCTTGACCTCTACACGACCGGCCGCCAGGGCGTTCCTTACCCAGTCCGAGCTCATTCCATACAGCACGGCGACGACGAGATCGTCTTCGGTGCCGAAGGCCAGCACTGGTGTCGCATAGTCCCGCCCGGTCCGGCGGCCGCGGTGCCTCACGATCGCAAACGGCGGCAACCATCCCGCGACCAGCCGCATGACCGGATTCGCAATCCTGCGGTTGAACCGGGCGAACCCTCTCGGGAATGGCCCACCGTCACGCGACCGTGCGGTCATGGTGGCGTGTGTGACTGGTTGAGTAGAGGCGGAAGCGGAACAGCATGACCGCGAACATCAGCGGGCAAGCGAGGAGGCCCGTCTGCAGCTCCATCAGGCTGCTCCTATCGATGATGTCCAGCCAGTACGCCGCGATCAGCAGCAGTCCGGCGACCATTGTTGAGCCCGACATCTCCACGGTGGGCCGCCACTCCATTCCCATTAACCGCATCCAAACGGCCATCGGTAGGGAGAGGTTGATGGCGATGACCAGCGCCGTCAGTTCAGGCGCCCGCTGCGGCAGGTCGGTGTAGCCGAGCATTGCGGCGGCTCCGAAGAACAGCACACTCAGCAAGATCGCGCCGACACACATCACCATGCACATCTCGAGGAGATGCAGGACGAAGCGCCCGACTGATTGCAGGAAGCCGCCGACGGGTCCGTGCCGGATCGCGGCTCTTTCGTGTTGCCTGTGTGGAATGAGCAGTGCTCGCATGATGCCCTCCTCGGGCTGGTGGTCGGGCTCTTGGACACGTCTGGAGAGCCACGGGACAATGCGAGCATCGTTCCGGGGCAATCGAGGGCGCCGGACAGCGAGCCTTTGATGCAACTGTGTGCTCACGACGATGCGCTCATAAGGGTCGAAAGACCCTGATCCTCAGGACCAAGATGCGGTCTCGAGTGGACAGTCGCGTTGCGATACAAGGCGGCACCGAGCGGATGAAGCAGCCCGCAGTCTGCTGTTCGCCGTGGATGAGCAGACGCGGCTGCCTGTCGGTTTCAGGCGGCGACTCCGCGGCAAGTCGGCGGGACCACACATCCTGACATCGGCTGATCCGTGCGTTGGCCGGGCGCTCCGGTCCTCGTCAGGCACCTAGCCCTGTCGCGAATCAGTTGGCGGACGAGTGTTGCGGATCTGTTGGCGGATCACGCGGCAGCGAACGGTCTCGCACCCGGTTGATGCCCGATGAGGCTTGTCTAGCGGTGAGCTGTGTCATCCTCAAGGTCATGAGCAGCGTTGATCTTCGGCGTATCGGCGGCGCGCTAGCACACTTCTGGCTGGAGGTAGCGGACCGAGCCGACCGCACGTACTGTCCGCGTTGCTGATCGCCGGTCACGACGGACCGACTGGGGGAACAGGCAGAAGCTCGTACTGAAGTCAATCGTTGACTCAGACGATCGCACAGCACGGAGCATTATCGAGGAGTTGCCGAACCTTCTCCGAGAGTCTGGGTACTTCGGCACTAGTGGAGCGCGTCCTGAGGTTGGTCGCCTGCAACGAACGGTTAGTCCAGGGGGCACGAGCTGATCGAGGACGGCTTCAGCCGGTGGGAGACCGTGACCGACCCGCTTGTCAGCGAGCCGCGCCGCGTCGACCAGGAAAGTGCGCCCGCCGGCGTGGTGGATGCCGTCACCAATCGAGTGCCCGGTCCACCGGCGCAGGAACGGCTCACGATTGAAGTGGCGTCGCCAAGCGTGGACCTTCTTGTCTCCTCGTTGCGAAGGCTCGGATCGGGTGCCATACGGCCATTGGCGGAGCGGCGGAGGCCGGAGCGCCCATCCCTAGAAGTGCGCGATGAGTACGATCTCAGGATCTCGTCGAGACATTGCTCCGGTGCTTGTACAGCGATGTCAGGTGGGAGGAACCGACGCGGAGCTCGGCCGGTTCGTCGAGCCGCATCGATCTCCATCTACGCGAGGGCCGCACAGCAGGTGAAGTGAAGGTGACGAGGGCCGGACGAGCAGAACGCGAACTGAAGCCGGAACTCTTGGCCGACATCAACGACTATCGCGGACATCCCACCGTCGACACTCTGGTTGTTGCGATCTTTGATCTCGCTGGAACCTTTGAGATCCCTGCGGGGTTCGAGCACAACCCCCTCGACGGGCAAGCGGAACGTCTACGGCGAGACGTGGGAGGAGGTCCACCAGAAGCTGACCAAGATGCAGGCCGACACGATGAGGGGAAGCGGGTGGCCTCCAGCACGCAGACCGTGGCGGAGTGCCTCGAGTACTGGTTGGAGGAGTACGCACGGCACCGGGTGCGCGACACGACCTTTGCTAGCCACAAGTGGCTCATCACGAAGTACCTCGTCCCGCTGTTCGGCAAGAAGAAGCTCACCGCGCTCCGCCCGACGTACGGCACGGCCTGTTCCACCTCCAGGTGTGCCAGTGCTGCGCCCAGGGCAAGGACAAGGCGCGTGAGGAGCGTGCGGAGGCCGAGCGGAAGAAGCGGGAAGGCCGGCCACCTCGGAAGAACGCCAAGGCCATCGTGGGTGCTCGGTGCTGCGCTCTCGTGCCGCAGGTTTGCTGCCGGTCGACGGTCTCAGATGGCACGGTGCGTTACCTCCACCGTCTGTTGCGGGCGGTTCTTCAAGACGCTGTGTCTGAGGACGAGATCCTGACGGAGAACATCGCCAAGAAGCTCCGGCTGAACCACAAGTACCGGTCGAAGTTCAAGGCGTGGAGTCGTGCGGAGGCAACCACCTTTCTGGATGCCATCCGGGAGGACCGGCTCTATGCCGTGTACGCGGTGGCTCTGTCGCTCGGCCGCCGCGGTGAGGCGCTCGGACTGCGCTGGACAGACGTGGACTTGGACAACAGCCTGATCCGGGTCAATCAGGCGCTCCACCGCGTCGACGGTGCGCTGAAGCTGGGGGAGGTCAAGGCGGACGGGAGTACACGACTGATCGCCGTACCCAAGCCGACCGTATCTGCCCCCCGGGTGCACCGGGCCGCGCAGGCGCAGGAGAAAAAGAACGCGGGCAAGTCATGGCAGGAATGCGGCTACGTGTTCTCGGCCATGATCGGGACCGCGAAGAGCCGCGGAACGTGAACCGGCACTTTGACCGGCTGTGCGAGAAGGCCGGCGTACGGCGTGTCCGATTCCACGACCTGCGGCAATCATGCGCCTCGCTGCTCTACAGCCAAGGGGTACCGCTGGAGGTCATCCAAGACGTGCTCGGGCACAGCTCGCCGACCGTCACCAAGGTCATCTACGTCGACGTGGCCGAGGACGTGACGCGGACGCCGTCGACAGACTCGGCTTCCTCTTCGGGGAGCACGACGAAGCGTGACGTTGGGGTACGCGTGGGGGTACGGAAGGGTGGCCGAGTGGTTGGGCCGCCATGCCGGCATGTCCCCGGAAACACAAAAGCCCAGGTCAGAGAGTGTCTGCCTGGGCTTTCACGAAGCGCGCTCGGAGGGATTCGAACCCCCAACCTTCTGATCCGTAGTCAGATGCTCTATCCGTTGAGCTACGAGCGCTGGACAACGACGAGTAACGATACATGGAGGGGCCCGGTGTAGGCCAATCGGCGTCGGTGGGGGTGGTCAACGGGTGGGTTTCGGCCGGTGCGGCGGGCGGGGTGGGGAGGATTTGCGGCCCTACGATCCGGGGCATGGGTATCGAGGACTTGCTGGGTGGGCGGGATCTGGGGGACGTGAAGAAGGCGGTCGGGTTCGTGATGGAGAACTCGGACGACTTCGAGAAGGTGCTCACGTTGGTGCGGGGGCTGCCGGACGACGCGGTGGGGTTCATCGGGAAGTTGCCGGAGTTGCTGAAGACGATCGGGTCGGGGCTGGCCGAGGCGGGGGAGCAGGCGGCGAAGGCGGCGGGGGCGCTGGTCGGGGACGACGGTGAGGGTGGGGCGCGGAAGGCGCTGACCGGGAGCGCGAACACGATGAACGCGGCCAAGGACAAGCTGAAGGACGCGGCCGGGATGCTGTCGGGGCTGGCGGGTGAGCTGGACAAGATCCCGGGGATCGGGGACGCGGCGGCGAAGAAGCTGAACGACGGGAGCGGGCAGGTCGGCGGGGTCGCGACCGAGATCGAGAGCCTGGCCGGGAACCTGCAGGACCTGTCCGGGATCCTCGCCACGGTCGGCGACGCGCTCAAGGGCCTCGGGACGAAGCTGTCCGAGTCCGGCGGATCGGTCCAGACGCTCCTCGACTGACATTGGAACCGGTTGCTCCCCGCACCCGTCCAACGACGCGTCGTTGACGGGTCAGAGAGGACCTCTGCGTGACTAAGGTCGCGGGCATGGCGAGTCGACTGGTGCGGGGTACGGCGATCGCGTGTGGGGTCGCCGTGGTTGTGGGGGCGGGGATCGGGTTCGCGCTCGGCGACCCGGTGCAGCCGGAGGACATCCTGCCTGCCCGCAAGCTGCCGTCCGACGTGTGCGAGCGGATCGGCGACGTGTCCAGCATGTTGCCGCAGGCATCCAAGGCCGAAGTCACGCTGACCCAGGCGGGGACGTCGGTGGTCACCTGTGCCGCGCAGGCCGCCCCACGGCTGAACACCTACTCCGGCGCCCAGGTGAAGCTGACCATCACGCCGTACGGCGGCCGGGACTTCGGCGCCGGCCGCGCGCCGCTCAACCCGGCGCAGAACGCGAAGTGGATGTGGGAACGGAGCCCGCTCGACGCTGTGTCCGACCGGCCGTACCCGACCAAGCTGAGCGCGACCGCGCGGGGCGTCGCCGGCCAGTCGTGGTCGGTCCATGCGGTCGTGCAGCGCGGCGATGTCATCGTCAACGTGGACTACACGGCCTACCCGGTCGAGCAGAAGAGCGCAGAGCAGGCGGCGCTGGTGCTGGCGGACCGCGCGATCTGGGAGACGAAGTGAACAGCACGCCGCAGATCCAGGGCTACGAGTTCGACCAGCAGCTGCTGGCGCATCCGCTGGCGGACTTGTGGCGCGGCCGCAGCTTCACCGGGATGGAGGTCGTCGCGCTGTTGCTGAGCGAGGCCGGCGCGCGGGACGAGGTGGTGCGTGACCGCCTGGCCCAGGCCGGTCGTGGCGCCGCCCTCGAGCCCGGGCAGCTGCAAACACCACTGTGGGCGGCGAACTTCAGCGCCGACCGCCCGTACGCGATCACCCAGCTGATCCCCGGCCAGTCCGGCGCCGAGCGGCTGGTCGACCCGCTCGATGGTGTCCTCGGCAACGACGAAGAGTCCCTGCAGGCGGTCCGCTCCCAGCTCAGCGGGTACGGCGCCATCGCGCCGGAGCCGGCCGCTTCCGCCCAGCAAGATCAACCACCAGCTGAGCAGACCCTGCACAGCGCGATGGCAGCCGCGCTGCAGCCCGCGAGACCACCGCAGTCCAAGGTCGAGCTCGCCCGCGAGTACCGGCACAAGATCGGCAGCTGGGTCTACGTCGTCGCCGTCGTCATCGTCCTGCTCGTCTTCACCGTCACGTACTCGATCGGCTCCACGATCGGCAGCGCGGTCAAGGACGAGCCGATCGAGGCAGTGCCCGCCGCGGTCACGCCGAGCCCGCTCCCGCCGTCGGTCCTGCTCCCCGGTGTCCCGCGGATCACGACCGCCAAGTACAAGGCCCCGACCGGCGCCCCCGGCGTCCTCGGCGCGACCTACCCGGCGGGGGCGGACGTCCAGCCGGTCCTGACCGCCGGCCTCCCGTTCGCGTTCGGTTGGCCGCGGCCGCCGCAGGTCGGCTCGCTCGGCGAGTCCAGTGCGGCGATCTACCGGCGCGTGCAGACCGCGGCGATGAGGGACCGGCCGCGCGGGACGCTCGACGCCCGGATCGCGCTGCACCCGTGCAGCGACCTGGCCGCCTGCCTGGCCGACCGGCCCGCGTTCGACAAGGCGTGGTCGGCGGCGTTCACGGCGCCCCCGCCGGAGACTGCCAAGGACGGCCGGACCTGGTTCACCGAACAGGGTGACTCCCAGAAGACGAAGGTGTACGCGCTGACGATGACGCACGCTTTCATCAGCGGCGGCCAGTGGTGGCTGGTCGGTGTGATGGCCACCGGTGTCGCCGGAGAGGAAGCGGACGTCCAGCGCATCGTGAACGACATCTGGTGGCAGACCAGCTGATCCGCCGGAAATTCTTCGCCAACGGCCCGCGCGTCCAGCGCGGGCCGTTCTCATTTTCACAAGGTTCGCCGGAAAGCGATTGTCGCGAAAACTTTGTGAGCGGCCTCACATGCTCCCGGTTCTCACCACGCGGTCGAGTCGCGTACCGTTAGTACCACTTGCACACTGGTATACGTCCACTGGACGCACTGGTATGCGACAGATCACACCGCCAGCCAGCTGGATCGCACCGCCGGAGACCCCGGCGGCCGGAGCCGTACCTTCCCTCAGCGTCGAGGGGCAGGTCCGCCACCGGGCCCGACAGCCGAGAGGGAATGAGCCGCCGATGACGACCACCGCCAGCCCGACCCATACCGAAGCCGACGCCCCCGCCGACACGGAGCCCCTCAAAGCCGAGGCCTACGACCTGACCGACGCTCCGACGACGCACGCCGGCCTGCTGGCCTGGGTCGCGGAGGTCGCCGCACTGACGCAGCCGGACCGGATCCACTGGATGGACGGCTCGGACGCGGAGTACGCGCAGCTCACCGAGGAGCTGATCGCGGCCGGCACCATGGTCCGGCTGAACGAGGAGAAGAAGCCGAACTCGTTCTGGGTCCGCACCGACCCGTCGGACGTCGCCCGGGTCGAGCAGCGGACGTTCATCTGCTCGGTCGACGAGGAAGACGCCGGTCCGACCAACAACTGGATGGACCCGGGCGAGATGAAGGCCCTGATGACCGGGCTGTACCGCGGCTCGATGCGCGGCCGGACGATGTACGTCGTCCCGTTCTGCATGGGCCCGCTGACCGCGGAGAAGCCGATGTTCGGGGTCGAGATCACCGACTCGGCGTACGTGGTCGCGTCGATGCGGATCATGGCCCGCACCGGTTCCGCCGTCCTCGAGAAGATGGGCGCCGACGCGCCGTACGTGCCCTGTCTGCACTCGGTCGGGGCGCCGCTGGAGCCGGGGCAGCAGGACGTGCCGTGGCCGTGCAACGACGAGAAGTACATCGTGCAGTTCCCCGAGGAGCGGGCGATCTGGTCCTACGGGTCCGGGTACGGCGGCAACTCGCTGCTCGGCAAGAAGTGCTACTCGCTGCGGATCGCGTCCGCGATGGCTCGGGACGAGGGCTGGCTCGCCGAGCACATGCTGATCCTGAAGCTGATCTCGCCGGAGAAGAAGGTCCACTACGTCGCGGCCGCGTTCCCGAGCGCCTGCGGCAAGACCAACCTGGCGATGCTCGACCCGACCCTGGAGGGCTGGGAGGTCGAGACCCTCGGCGACGACATCGCCTGGATGCGGTTCGGCGCGGACGGCCGGCTGTACGCGGTGAACCCCGAGTTCGGCCTGTTCGGCGTGGCCCCGGGGACCGGCTGGAAGACGAACCCGAACGCGATGCGCACGATCGAGAAGGGCAACTCGGTCTTCACCAACGTCGCACTCACCGACGACGGTGACGTGTGGTGGGAGGGCTACTCGCCGACCCCGCCGAACCACCTGACCGACTGGAAGGGCCGGGAGTGGACGCCGGAGTCGGGCGAGCTGTCCAGCCACCCGAACAGCCGGTTCTGCACCCCGATCAAGCAGTGCCCGATCATCGCCGACGAGTACGAGGACCCGAACGGCGTGCCGATCTCGGCGATCATCTTCGGCGGCCGGCGGGCCACCACGGTGCCGCTGGTGACCGAGGCGCGGGACTGGGACCACGGCGTGTTCATGGGCGCGACGCTGTCGTCCGAGACCACCGCGGCCGCGGTCGGCGAGGTGGGCGTCGTACGGCGGGACCCGATGGCGATGCTGCCGTTCCTCGGGTACAACGCGGGCGACTACTTCGACCACTGGCTGACCGTCGGCAAGGAGCACGACGCGTCGAAGCTGCCGCGGATCTTCTACGTGAACTGGTTCCGCAAGGACGAGGCCGGCAAGTTCGTCTGGCCGGGCTTCAGTGAGAACAGCCGGGTGCTGAAGTGGGTGATCGAGCGGATCGAGGGTCAGGCCGACGCGGTCGAGACCCCGATCGGCCGGGTGCCGGCCGCCGACGCGCTGGACGTGTCCGGCCTGGACCTGACCGAGGAGGAGCTGGCGATCGCGCTGAAGGTCGACGCCGACGAGTGGCGCGCCGAGCTCCCGCTGATCGAGGAGTGGTTCGCCAAGCTCGGCGACAAGGTTCCGGCCACGCTGAAGATCGAGCTCGACAACCTGCGAGCGCGGCTCGGCTGACCCAGACTCCGACCTGCCGATTCGGAAGCCGGCACGTCGGACTGAAAGCGCGGCGCCCTGGCCCACCGGCCGGGGCGCCGCGCTCTTCTGATCAGATCACAGGCGCTCTGATCACGGCCGCTCGGCGAGGATGCTCCGTACCTCCTCGTCCTCGACCGGCGAGAAGTCGCGGTAGGCCTGGCCGACCGCGGTGTAGTACAGCGGCGTCCACACGCACACCACCTCGTCTGCGACCCGCGCCAGGCGCCGGCAGCCGTCCGCGCCACCGACCGGTACGGCGACGATCACGCGCGCCGGCTGCTGTCGCCGTACCGCTGCCACCGCCGCTCGCATGGTCGAGCCGGTGGCCAGGCCGTCGTCGACGAGGATGACCACTTTCCCGCGGACGTCGATCGCCGGCCGGTCGCCCCGGTACGCCGCCTCGCGACGCCGCAGTTCCCGCGTCTCCTCCTCGAGTACGACGGCCAGCGCCTGCTCACCGGCCTCGGCCAGCACCGGCTCGTTGCGGACCGTCTGGGTCTCGCCGCCGACGCCCGCGATCGCGCCCATCGCGAGCTCCGGCTGCTGCGGCAGGCCGAGCTTGCGGACGATCAGCACGTCCAGCTTCGCCCCCAGGGCGTCCGCGACCGGCGCCGCCACGGGTACACCACCGCGTGCCAGCCCCAGGACCAGGACTGATCCGGCGACCTCGCCGAGCTCGTCGGCCAGAGCCCGGCCCGCAGCCGCCCGATTCGGGTACGGCCTCATGACGTCATGATCCACCCGATGTGCGCGCCTTGTCCGCAGGCCGCTGCCCGGCGACATCGTCACCGCGCGGCGACGCGGTCGGCGGGGAGGCGGAGGGTGTGCTCCCGGCCGTTGCCGTCCGTGTACTGGACGAGCGCGATCCACCCGTCCGCGCAGTGCACCCGGCCGATCAGCCAGGCCTGCGTCCAGTCGCCGTTCAGTCGAAACACCACGTGCGCGGGCAAGCCCAGGCTGAGCAGAGCCCGCGGATCGAACACCGGGGCCTGACCCACAGTCCCCGGCAGCGCCAGAGCCGTCATCGTCATCACCTCTCGAGATCCGGTCGCCCGCACCTCACCGTGACCTCGCACCCGGGCACTTCTTCGTACCCGGCCAATATCTCGGACACGTGACGTCACGGCATCAACCCGTTTCCAAAGTCCGGCCGCGGATAGGTTGGCGGCATGAAGATCGGAGTGATGCTCCCTGTCGGCGGTGAGGACGGACCCGGTGGAACGGCGCCGGGGTGGAAGGACATCCGGGCGGTGGCCGAGGCCGCGGACCGCACCGGGATGGACTCCGTCTGGCTGGCCGACCATTTCTTCTACAAGGCGCCGGACGGGCAGCTGTTCGGGATGCACGAGGCGTGGACGCTGCTGAGCGCGGTCGCCGCCGTCACCACCCGGGTCGAGCTCGGGAACCTCGTGCTGTGCGCGTCGTTCCGGGATCCGGGGCTGACCGCGAAGATGGCGGCGACGCTCGACGAGGTGTCTGGCGGGCGGCTGGTGCTCGGGGTCGGGGCCGGCTGGCACGACCCGGAGTACGAGGCGTTCGGGCTGCCGACGGACCATCGGGTCGGGCGGTTCGAGGAGTGGCTGGAGATCGTGGCGCGGTTGGTCCGCGGTGAGACGGTCAGCTTCGACGGGACGTACCACCAGGTCCGCGAGGCAGTGCTCGAGCCGGCGCCGGCGCGGCCGATCCCGATCCTGGTCGCCGGGCATCGGCCGCGGATGATGCGGCTGACCGCGGAATGGGCGGACGCGTGGAACACGGCCTGGTACGGCGCCGCGAGTGCGAAGGTCGAGGAACGTCTGGGCACCCTGCGCGACGCGGTGCAGAAGACTGGCCGCACGGTGTCGTCAACGGTCGGCATCATCGTCCGCGACCCGGACCAGCCGCCGGTCCCCGACCCGGAGGACCGTGCCTTCGAAGGAACGGTCCACGAGCTGGCCGAAGCCCTCGCGGCGTACCAGAACCTAGGCGTCGACCACCTGATCGTCTCGCTGGAGCCGATGACCCCACGCTCGGTAGAGCGCCTGGCCGAAGCCAGGCAGTTGCTGAGCAAATAACACCAGCGCGGGACCACCCCGGGGGGTCCGGGGGCGAAGCCCCGCCGGGCGGGGTCTGAGGGTTGCGCCCCCAGCAAACACACCGGAGCTCCCTGGTCCGCGCTTTCTGCGGACAGGGAGCTCCAAGGAGCGGAGGCGGCGGGATTTGAACCCGCGAGAGGGGGTTACCCTCAACCCGCTTAGCAGGCGGGCGCCATCGACCGGACTAGGCGACGCCTCCTCCGACGGTTCCCAGGCGGGAACTCGACGACGGCCAAGACTATCCGCTCGACCCGGTCCGCAGCAAAGCGGGTCCTTCGCCACTCAGCGTGCCGGGGGTGGCACGTTGGGAGACTAGCCCGGTGCCCCTGTAATCTGGCCCGCATCGACGGGGGTCGCCAGCATCACGTCAACCGAGTGGGTGCCGTGGGCGTCTGAAGTACCGTGGGCCGCTGCAAGCGGCCGACGGAGGGCTGCCACGTCGTCGATCAGGGAACGGAGCCATGTCGCGGAGTACTCGCGCTGCCGGACGGAGGTCCGCGCCTCGAGCCAACCGGTCCCGGCACCGCACACCGCGGGCACGTACGGCGTCGAAGGCGATCGGACTCACCCTGCTCAGCGCGCTGGTCCCCGGCTCCGGGCTGGTGATGGGCGGCCGCAAGAAGCTCGGCGCGTTCGTGCTGACGATCAGCATCGGCCTCCTGCTCCTCGCCGCGTACGTCGGCCTGACCCGGCGTGACTCGGTCCTGGCCTTCGCGGTCTCGCCGCGCCAGCTGCTGATCGCGACCGCGGCCGTGGTCGGCCTCGGCATCTGCTGGATCTGGATCGTGGTTGCCTCCCACAAGCTGCTCCGCCCGGTGAGCATGACCTACACCGGCCGGCTCGCGGGCTCGATGTTCGTCGGGTTGCTGTGCTTCGCGATCGCCGTACCGACGACTGTCGCGGCGCAGACCGTGATGGCGCAGCGCGACCTGGTCGGCAGCGTGTTCCAGTCCGAGGGCGACTCGAAGAGCGCGACCCGGCCGAAGGTGAACAAGAAGGACCCGTGGGCGAACACCCCGCGGCTGAACCTGCTGCTGCTCGGCGCCGACGACGGCGTCGGCCGGCAGGGCACCCGGACCGACACGGTGATCGTGGCCAGTATCGACACCAAGACCGGTGCCACCTCGCTGATCTCGCTCAGCCGGAACTGGATGCGGATGCCGTTCCCGGCCGACTCGCCGCTGCACAAGGTGTATCCCGACGGGTTCTGGGACCCGAACAAGGGCAACGTCGAGCAACCCGAGTACTACCTGGACGCGATGTACGAGAACATCCCGAAGCAGCACCCCGGGATCCTCGGGCAGACCGACAACGAGGGCGCCGACGCGGTGAAGCTCGCCGCCGGCGCCGCGCTCGGCCTGGACATCGACTACTACATGCAGGTCAACCTGGCCGGCTTCCGGCAGATCATCGACGCGGTCGGCGGGATCACCGTCAACGTCAACTACCGGGTGCCGATCGGCGGCGACTACGGCGCCGGGCCGGGCTCGAACAGCCACAAGAAGCCGTCCGGCTACATCGAGCCGGGGCCGGACCAGAAGCTGGACGGCTACCACGCGCTCTGGTTCGCCCGCGGCCGCTACGGCCTGACCGACCCGTCCCGGCAGGAGCGGCAGCGCTGCACGATTCACGCGCTGGTGAACAGCGTGAACCCGGCCACCCTGGTGACGAAGTACCAGCAGATCGCCTCGGCCGGTAAGCAGCTGCTCCGCACCGACATCCCGCAGGAGATCCTGCCGGCGTTCATCGAGCTCGGCCTGAAGGTCAAGGGCGCGAACGTCACCAACGTCGACCTGGACAAGAGCAAGAACTTCCCGACCGGCAAGAACCCGGACTACGAGGCCATGCAGGCGCTCGTGCAGAAGGCGATCAACCCGAAGAGCAAGCCGGTCGCCTCCACTCCGTCGACCACCACGACGAAGAAGCCGACCTCCGGTACGACGCCGAGGAAGCCGAAGCCGACCGTCACCCCGGGCGCGACCGAGAACCTGAACGACGCCTGCGCATACAACCCGAACGAGTCCGGCGGCAACTGACAGCAACCGGCCATCCGCGACTGACCCGGGCCGCTGCCGGGAAGTATTGACCGCACGGAACGAGTCACTGGGGGTGACTGTGCGGCGGTGGACGGCAACGGCGATCGGGATCACACTCTTGGCGGCTGCGGCGTGCAGCGCTGAGCCTGAGGCCGGGGACGCCCCGGCACCTCAGAGCAGTACGACGAGCACACCGCCGCCGAAGCCGACGCCGGCCCCACCACCCACGCCGGTGCGGCTGTCCGTGCCGATGTACCAGCGGGCGCTGACCAACGTCGAGAAGGTGCTGCGCCCGTACGTGGTCCGGGTGATGAACGCCAGGACGCTGCCCGCCTTCGACGCGACCAGGGCTCAGCTTGCGGCGGCCGTCGTACTCGAACGGCAGGCGCTCGCGAAGGTGAACCCGCCCAAGGCGCTCGACGCGGCACACGAGACGGTGCTCGCGTCGTTCGACGGCTATCCGGACGACGTCACCGGCAACCTCAGCGCCGCCGGGGTGACCAAGACCGGCTGCGGTCTGCCCAAGGCGCCCGCCGTCCGCCTGTACGAGGCCAAGTCGGGGATCCGTACGTCGGTCGCCGAGCTGACCCAAGGGGTGTCGAGGGCGGTCGGGAAGGGGCTCCGGTTCGGCGCGCTCGTCGTACCGCCGGCTCCGAAGGCACCGCCGTCGGTGAATGGGCGGGGCACGAACGGCAAGGTCATCCAGCGGTCCGGGGCGCGTGGTCCGGGACGGCTCGTGATCGACAACAGCAGTTCGTCGGACGTGGTGATCGTGGTGACGAACCGCAACCCGCGCAAGCCGCAGGTGTCGATCTACGTGCGGGCCAACCACAAGGCGACGCTGAACGGGATCCGCGGCAGCTACTACGTCTACTTCAAGTCCGGCACCGCCTGGGACGCCGCGAACCGGCGGTTCACGGAGGACTGCCAGTACGAGAAGTACGACGCCCGGTTCGACGGCTCGTTCGACTGGTCGATCAGCCTGGCGCGGACCCCCTTCGGCAACGCCTCGACCTCCGAGACCGACGCGTTCTAGGTACCCCACCTCCTCCGCTTTCGTCTTTTCGCGGGTGAGAGACTTCTGCGATGCGTACGACGTACCGGATGCGGGCGGGGCGATTCGTCGGGATCCCGGCTGCTGGGCTGATCCTCCTCGGGGTGGCCGCGATCCTGTGGGCGATCGGGCTGCCCGACGCCGTGGTCGCCGTCTTCCTCGTGCTGGGTGGGCTGGTGATCCTCGGCGGGCTGTACGTGCTCGCCCGGCCCCCCGTCGTACTGAAACTGCGGGACGACGACGTCGAGGTGCGCGGCGTGCGCACGGCTTGGACCGACGTCACCGCGGCCGGGCGCGTGCAGACGACGCACGGCGAGGCGATCGTGCTGCGGACCAAGGAGAAGGAGCACGCGATCCTGGTCCCGATCGGCTGGCTCGCGCCCGGGCAGACCGAGGCGCTGGAGAACGCGCTGCGGGACCGGCTGAACCAGGCCCACGGTTACACGATCTGGGACGGCACCGCGCCGGAGGACGCCGATCCCGCAGAATGAGTCACCCCGATCGTTTGGAGTTCCCGTGCTTTCGTTCGACCTGTCGTCCGAGGAACTGACCGGCTACCAGGGCACCAACCCGCGGCCGGCCGACTTCGACCAGTACTGGGACAAGGCGCTGCTCGAGCTCGACGCGGTCGACCCGGAGACCGAGTTCGTGGACGCGACCGACTTCCCGCTGACCACGGCGACCGCGCAGCACCTGTACTTCACCGGCACCGGCGGCTACCGCGTGCACGCGAAAGTCGTCCGGCCCGCTGAGCCGACCGGTCCCGCCGTGCTGCTCTTCCACGGGTACGGCGGTGAGCAGCCGAAGTGGGTGGAGTTGCTGCCGTACGCCGCCCGCGGGTTCACCGTGGCCGCGCTGGACGTGCGTGAGCAGGTCGGGTTCCGGACCGAGTCGCAGGCGGCGAACAGCTTCTCCCTGCACAACCACCTGGTGCACGGTCTCGACGACGGGCCGGAGGGGCTGCTGTACCGGCACGTGTTCCTGGACACCCGGCGACTCGCGCAGATCATCGGCGGGCTGCCCGACGTGGACGAGACGCGGATCGCGACCACCGGCTGGAGCCAGGGTGGCGGGCTGTCGCTGGTGGCCGCCGCGTTGACGCCGTCGATCAAGTACACCGCGAGCGTCTACCCATTCCTGGTCGACTACCAGCGGGCCTGGGAGCTCAACCTGGAGAAGGCGCCGTACGACGAGATCGTCACCTGGTTCAAGAAGCGGGACCCGCGGCACCTGCGCCAGGACGAGGTGTTCACGACCCTCGGCTACATCGACGTGCAGCACCTGGCGTCGCGGATCCGGGGCGAGGTGACGCTGTTCGTCGGCCTCGAGGACCAGGTTTGCCCGCCGTCGACGCAGTACGCCGCCTACAACAAGATCACCGCGCCGAAGTCGGTGCGGCTGTATCCGGACTTCGGGCACGACGACCTGCCGGGCGCGCACGACGACATCTACCAGCTGATCGGCGCGAAGCTCTGACCACGCTCACGGTCCTCGGCAACGCCGCGCCGTACCCGCAGCCGGATCGCCCGTGCTCGGGGTACCTGCTGAGGGCCGGTGGTGCTTCGGTGTGGGTCGATGCGGGACCGGGGTCGCTGGCCGAGCTGCTTCGGCACAGCTCGTTGGCCGAGTTGAATGCGGTGTGGTTGTCGCATTTGCACCTGGACCACATCGGCGACTTGCTGAATGCGTACTACGCGTTGGCATACGGCGAGTTGCCTGCCCGGGCTCCGCTTCCGGTCTACGCGCCGGCCGGGTTGGCGGAACGGCTGGCCGGGTTCTTCGCCCAACCGGAGGCCGGCTTCGTGGCCGACGTACTGGAGTTGCACGCTTTGGCCGACGGGCATGAGGTGAAGCTGAAGGAGCTGACGTTGCTCAGCCGGTCTGTGGATCACGGCGGCCCTGAGGCCTATGGGCTGCGCGCGACTGCGGACGGCCGGGTGCTGGCGTACTCCGGTGACTGCACGCCCTGCCCGGCGTTGGGTGAGCTAGCGGCCGACGCCGACTTGTTGCTGTGCGAGGCCAACGACCCAGTCCCGAACGCCTTCCACCACACGCCTGCGCAGGCAGGCTCGTTGGCCGGGCGGTGCGGGGTCGGGCAGTTGGTTGTGACGCATGTCGGGCCGTTGCTGACCCCTGAAGCGGCCGCTGCTCAAGCCGGTGCCGTCCACGCGGAGATAGGTGCCACCTACACCTTCTAAGGTGCGGTCATGCAGTTCTTCGTGTGGGGACGGGACCGGCCGGGCGGCTTCGACATCAAGGTGGCCTTGAACGAGGATCACTGGTCGTTCATGGATGGGTACGCCGACCAGTTGATCGCCCGCGGTCCGACATTGACCGGCCATGAGGACGACGCCGAGACGACCGGGAGCCTGCACATCGTCGACCTCCCCGACGAGGACGCCGTACGGACGTTCGCCTTCGACGAGCCGTACTACCGCGCCGGCGCCTTCGAGCGCATCGACTTGTACCGCTTCCACAACCACACCGGCGCAACCATGTGGGACTTCACCAACGCAGTCCCCGAATACCACCGCTACCTGGTCGTCACCACCGACACGACCCCCGCCGAGCCCACCGAACACTTCATCCTGCACGGCGAACTCTTCACTCTCGACGAGACGCCCGCCGGCCAGGCTGCGCTGGTAGAAGCCCCAACCCCGGAAGCCGCCGCCAACCTTCTCCCCGGCGGCCAAGCCCACGCCTGGGAATTCGGGGGCCGCCGCTAGCCGACCTTGTACCGGAGGTGGGTCGCGTCGCGGCCTTCGAGGGAGCGGATGAGTTGGAGTTCGGCCGGGGTGCTGTCGAACAGGCGCCGGCCGGCGCCGAGGAGGACTGGGACCAGGTGGATCTCCAGCTCGTCGAGCTCGCCGGCGGCGAGGAGCGACTGGGCTGCGCCGGCGCCATGCACGAGGATCGCGCGGTCGCCGGTCGCGGCCCGGGCATCCGCGACACAGCTGGCGACGTCGGTGTAGAACTTCGCGCTACCCGGCGGCACATCGCCCTCGTCGACGTGGTGGGTGAGGATGTGGATCGGTACGCCGTCATGGTGGTCGCCGTTCCACCGCCCGGCCAGCTCGAACGTCCGGCGCCCCGCGATCACCGCCCCGGTAGCCAACGCCTCCGCGTAGATCTCCCCGTTGATCCCCGGCTCGTTCCGATAGTCGAGCCAGTTGAACAACCGCCCCCCACCCCGCCCCAACTCCTGCCCCGGCCGATCATCCGGCCCAGCAATAAACCCATCCAACGACATAGCCATGTACAACCGCGTCGGTCCACTCATACCGTTCACCTCATCGCACGAAGCTTTCAAACCACTTTCACGTCGGGATCCAGGCCGGCCACCAGGGTGGGACGTTGCCGGGGCAGACGCCGGGGGAGTCGGCGGGGGTGCCTTGCCAGGAGTAGAGGGCCAGGTCCGCGATGGCGATGGCGATGGAGGCGGCGACCAGGGAGAAGAGGAAGGTCTTGCCGGCGTAGCGGAAGACGATGTTGAACAGGACCAGGTTCACGATCAGGGCGAGGGGCAGGCCGAGGAACAGCAGGGTGAGGCCGTTCGGGACGCTGCCCGCGACGTCGACCTGGCAGGCCTTCCAGGACCGCGAGGTGATCACCACCAGCCCGAACGCCGCCCCGCCGCCGACGACCACCGCCAGGAACGACTCGCCCTTGCTCCCCTTCGCAGCCAATGCCATGAGGATTACCGTAAGTGATCCCGGCGTCGACTAGTAGCGCCACCGCAAGGCGCGGACGCGGTCTTCGAGCGACAGTCCACCGAGCGACTCGGCGTCATGCCGCCGTACGGCGAGGAACGGGTCGACGATTGCCTCGCCGAGCGCCTCCCGCAGGACCGCCGACCGTTCGAGCGCGCCGAGGGCGTCGTCCAGAGTGAGCGGCAAGCGCCGTACGCCCATCCTCGAAAGCTCGGCATCCGAGTACGTCGCCGGGTCGCGGTCCAGCCCGTCCGGGAGCTCCGCCTTCTGCTCGAGCCCGGTCAACGCGCTCGCGAGTACGGCGGCCGCGGACAGATAAGCGTTGCCGGACGGATCGCCGATCTTGATCTCGCAATTGGCCGAGTCCGGGCGGCTGGTGATGCTGCCGGGCACGTAGCGCAGCGCGGCCTCGCGGTTCTCCGGACCCCAGCAGGCGTACGCGCCTGCCCAGTTCCCCGGCACCCGGCGATCGGCGCTGACCACACTCGGCGCGAGCACCCCGGTGAGCCCGTCGAGCTCGTTCAGCACCCCGGCGATCAGGTGTCGAGCATGCTCCGACGGACCGCCGTCGTCCCCGAACGGCACGCCGTTCAACGTCGCCGAGAAGTGGATGTGCGCCCCGTTGCCGACGAACCCGGCCACCGTGATCGGCGCGAACGACACGAGCAGGTCGTGCTTGCGCGCCACCCGGTGTACGACGAGACGCGCAAGCTGCGACTGGTCCGCCGCCTTCAAAGGCGAGGCCGGCGGCAACGCCACCTCGACCTGCCCCTGCGCGTACTCGGGATGCAACTGCTCTGCCGGCACCCCGGCCGCGTCGAGTGCTTCGAGCAGGTCGACCGCGAAATCCTCCAGCGTCAACGTCGCGAGGACGCCGTACGCCGGACCGAGCGTGGCGACCTGGGGATCGCCGGGGTCGCCCGTGAATACGGTGAACTCCAGCTCGAACCCGAGCTTCACGTCGAGCCCGGCCGCGATCGCCCGCTCCTCCTGCCGGCGCAGGGCCGAGCGCTGGCAGATGTCCACCGGCTGGTGGTCCTGCGTCAGCTGGTCCGCGGGCGCCCAGTAGACCGTGTTGTCCGGTCCGAGCGGCGCGGCGGCGGTCAGGTCGGGGATCAGCCGGTTGTCGCCGACCGGCCCGTTCACCAGCGGCGACGTGGTGATCCCGTCGTCGGTGCACATCAGCGCGAACACCGGGGACAGGCCGATCCCGTCGCGGGCTGCCGTACGCAATCGCTGGGCCGGAACCGACTTGGCGCGGGTCAGCCCGGCGTTGTCGACGATCGACGTGATGAGCATCCGCAGACCGCTGTCGAGCAGCGCGTTGACGTGGTCCGCGGGCGGCAGGCTGTCGGTGATGGACACGCTCACCTTGGTACCACGTCAGCGGACGAGCAGGCCGTTGGCGACGATCTCGGTGGCCGTGGCGAGCATGGCCCGAAGCTCGCTCGCATCCCGGCGGAGGCTGTCGGGGCGCCAGCCGAGGCTGATGACGCCGTTCCAGGCCGCCCACAGGATCGTCGCGATCTCCTCCGGATCCACCGACCGGATCTCGCCGGACGCCGTGCCCTGCCGGAGCGCCTCGACCAGGCGCCGGTTCTGCTCGTTGACTGCGCGGACCAGCCGCTCCGACAGTTCGTGGCCGGCCTGGTACTGACCCGGCTGCCCAGGGAACGCGAGCATCCGGAAGTAGTCCGGGTGGTCGAGGTAGAAGTCGAGGTACTGCTCCGCCGCCGCGTACAACTGCTCTACCGGCGACCGGTCCGCGGTGTACGCGCGGTCCATGTAGTGCCGGTCGGCCTCCAGCGCGTGCTCGACCACCGCCGCCTGCAGTCCCGCCTTCGAGCCGAAGTGGTTGTAGATCGACCCGACCGCGACCCCGGCCCGCTCGGCGATCTCCTCGACCGTCACGTCGTCGACGGACCGCTCGCTGAAGATCTCCTGACCGGCCCGGACCAGCGCGTCCATCGTCCGTCGCTTCCGGGGATCCACACCCCCCATGCTACGGTCTTGCAACCATTACAAGAAGCGAGCTGACCGCCAAGGCACTGCTCAGCTAGGTCGGCCGAGGAGGCGTTCCAGCAGGCGGGGGTCGGTGGGCCAGGCGGTCAGCAGGGTGTCGCGGGGGATCGAGCGGGCAGCGTATCTGAGCAGCAGGATGACGGCGACGACGTCGTCGAGTGGGCCGATGACCGGGAGGAACTCGGGCAGCAGGTCGATCGGCGACAGCGCCCAGGCGACGGCGACGAGCAGCGCGACCTTGGCTCGGCGGGGGACGTCGGGGTGCTTGCGGAGCGTCCGGGCAGCGGTCACGCAGGACGGGAGGAACTCGGCGACCTGCCGGAGCAGGCCGCTCGGGAGGCGATGGGCGAACAGGACCATCAGGCCGCAGCTGAGCGCCCACAGGCCGGCCACGATCCCGGCGATCACCAGCGCCTCGACCACGGGTCAACCATAATCGGGACCATGGACCGCTGGCCGGACGGCAAGTACCGAGTGGGGATCTCGGGCTGGCGGTACGCGCCCTGGCGGAAGGTGTACTACCCCGAGGGCCTGCCGCAGCGGGCCGAGCTCGAGTACGCGTCCCGCCGGCTGAACTCGATCGAGCTGAACGGCTCCTTCTACTCGCTGCAGCGCCCGTCGTCCTACCAGCGCTGGTACGAGCAGACGCCCGAAGGTTTCGTGTTCTCGGTCAAGGGCCCACGATTCGTGACGCATATGAAGAAGCTGGTCGACGTGGACGCGCCGATGGCGAACTTCTTCGCCTCCGGCGTACTTGCCCTTGGCAACAAACTCGGTCCGGTGCTCTGGCAGCTGCCGCCGAACCTCGGGTACGACGCCGACCGGTTGGGACCGTTCTTCGAGTCGTTGCCGCGCAGCACGGCGGCCGCGGCGAAGGTGGCGAAGGGGCACGACGAGCGGATGGAGGGCCGGGCGTTGCTGGAGTGTTCGGTCGACATTCCGCTCCGGCATGCGGTCGAGGTGCGGCACGCCAGCTTCGAGAACAAGGAGTTCGTCGAGCTGTGCCGCGCGTACGACATCGCCCTGGTTTGCGCGGACACCGCCGGCAAGTGGCCGATGTTCGGCGACGTCACCTCCGGCTTCGCGTACGTCCGGCTGCACGGCGCCGAGGAACTCTACGTCAGCGGGTACGACGACAAGGCCCTCGACCACTGGGCCCGCAAGATCAGAGCCTGGAAGCGCGACACCTTCGTCTACTTCGACAACGACGTGAAGGTCCGCGCCCCCTTCGACGCAGAAGCCCTGGCGAAGCGCCTGAAAATCACTTCGGCCTGAACCGAACCAAGCGTGAGCCGCAAGACAGCTATTGCCCGGAGCATTGGTGAGCAGGGCGGTCGAGGCGCTGCTGGCCGGTACACCGACCAGGGATGGCGACCTCAGAAGAGCCGGGCAGCGACTGGCTCCTCCAGGTCCAGTAGGAACTGCTTCCGCTTGAGACCGCCGGCGTAGCCGGTCAGGGAGCCGTTCTTCCCGACAACGCGGTGACACGGGACCACGATCGACAGCGGGTTCTGGCCGACCGCCTTGCCGACCGCCTGCGCGGTCTCGCCGAGTCGTGCTGCGATCTCGCCGTACGTCGTCGTCGCGCCGTACTCGATCTCCGTGAGGACCGCCCACACGCGCCGCTGGAAGGCGTCGCCGCGCAGGACGATCGGGAGGTCGAAGCCGGCCCGCTCACCGGCGAGGTACTCGTCGAGCTGGCGAGCGGCCTCGGCGATGACCGGGTCGGTCGGGTCGACGGGCTCGCCGAGAGTCGAGGGCGCCGGCTTGACCCAGTGGTGCGGGAAGTAGACGCCGGCCAGTGCGTTGCCTGAGGCGACCAGGGTGAGGTCACCGATCCGGGTGCTGACGATCGCATGCCTGTTCATGCTGATAGAACGCGTCAGCACCCGGAGGTGTGAGCCTCAGGAGCCGACGCGCTCCCGGGTCCGGCGCCGGAACTCCCGGCCGACCTGGGTCACCTCGGCATGCCGCACGTCCGTGAGCACCATCGCCGGCGAACCGTCTGCCGGAGCCTGGGCCACCCACTCGCCCCGCGGGTCGATCACGCCCGCCTCGAGTCCGCCGTCCGGGTTCGCCGACACGGCGAAGCTGATCCAGCAGGTGTTGTTGACCGCACACCCGCGAGCCTGAACCGCCACATGCTCGTGGTGCGAGACACCGTTCGTCGCGTACGACACCAGTACGCCGTCGGCGCCGAGCTGGTCGTACTCCGTGAACAGCTCCGGGAACAGCACGTCCAGCCCGAGCGCAAGACCGAACCGGAAGCCGTCCACGTCGAAGGTCACCGGCTGCTTGCCGGGGCTGTACATCCAGGTGAGCTTCGTGGTCGACAGCGTGCGTTCGTCGTACCGGGCGACCACTTTGCCCTGGTCGGAGACGACGTACGTGCTGTTGTGCGGCCGATCGGGGGCGGGCAGTCGGTGCACCGACGGGATCACGGCCCAGATCCCGAGCTCACCCGCGAGTACGGCGATCCGGTCGAGCTCCTGCTGCAGCGTGGTCCAGTCGGCCTTGGTCCAGTCGGACGGGCCGACCTCGTCCGGGCCGAGCTCCGACATCACGTGCTTGCTCGGGAAGCAGATCGCGCCCTCGGTGAAGTGCACCAGGCGGGCGCCGGCCTTCGCGGCCTGCTTCAGGAAGGTGCGGATCTCGGCGCCGCTCTCCCGGAGCAGAGCGGCGTTCGTCGGGTCGTCGCGCATCGTCGACTGCACGACGGCGAGACGGAGGGTGGTGTGGTTGTCCGGCATGTCTGGTTCTCCTGGAGGAGTCGGACGGAAGTGCCGGAGGGCAGCCGTGTAGGACTCACCCGTCTTGGCGGCGCGGGCGCGTACCCGGCGTTTGAGGTTCCTGTGCGCTGTCATCTGGCCTTCCACGCACTCGACCGCGATCCCCCAGCGATCCCGTCCGAGGCGGCTGACCAGGACGTACGGCCCGAGACAGGAAGTCCCTTTGCCTTCTCGGTGAGACCGGGCTGGGGCCGGTCGACGAAGGTGAGGCGCGGGCCGCGCCGGACCCATATGGTTCCGCAGCGGCCGGGCGGTCGTCAAACGTCCACGCCGTAGCGCGGGCGTCGTACCGGGGCGGCATAAAGTCGGAGGCGGACGAGGTTGTCCCTTGGGAGCAGGTCCAGACGACGTTGGGAGCAGAGGGTGAGCATTCGAGTCGGGTACAAGGCGTCGGCGGAGCAGTTCGGGCCGCGGGAGCTGGTGGAGTACTCGGTCCGGGCCGAGGAGCTCGGCCTCGACAGTGTGACCGTCTCGGACCACTTCCTGCCGTGGCGGCACGAGGGCGGCCACGCGCCGTTCGCGCTGGCCTGGCTGGCGGCGGTCGGCGAGCGGACCAACCGGGTGCTGCTGGGGACGTCGGTGCTGACGCCGACGTTCCGGTACAACCCGGCGGTGATCGCGCAGGCGTTCGCCACGATGGGCGAGCTGTACCCGGGACGGGTGATGCTCGGGGTCGGCACCGGCGAGGCGCTGAACGAGATCGCGGTGTCCGGGATGGAGTGGCCGGAGTTCAAGGAGCGGTTCGCCCGGCTGCGGGAGGCGGTGCAGCTGATCCGCGACCTGTGGACCAAGGACGGCGTCAGCTCCGAGGGCCCGTACTACAAGACCGTGGACGCGTTCATCTACGACCGTCCGGAGACTCCGCTGAAGGTGTACGTCGCCGCCGGTGGACCCCTCGTGGCCAAGTACGCCGGTCGTGCGGGTGACGGGTTCATCGCGACGTCGGGCAAGGGCATGGAGCTCTACACCGAGAAGCTGATCCCCGCCGTGAAGGAGGGCGCGGAGAAGGCCGGGAAGAAGTTCGAGGACCTGGACCGGATGCTCGAGGTCAAGGTCTCCTACGACCGCGACCCGGCCGCCGCGCTGGAGAACACCAGGTTCTGGGCGCCGCTGTCGCTCACGCCGGAGCAGAAGCACAGCGTGACGAGCGCGACCGAGATGGAGCGGCTGGCCGACGAGCTGCCGATCGAGCAGGTCGCGCAGCGCTGGATCGTCGCCTCCGACCCCGAGGAGGTCGTCAAGCAGTTCCAGCCCTACCTGGACGCCGGCTTCAACCACTTCGTCGTCCACGGCCCCGGCAACGACCAGGAACGCTTCCTCACCCAGTTCACCGAGGACGTCCTGCCGCTGCTGCGGAAGCTCGGCTAACGCAGGTCCTCCGAGAAGGCCTTGCCGGCCTGGGTGAGCAGGGGAACGGCTCGTTCGACGAGCTCCTCCGACATCCGGCCGGCGGGCCCGGAGATCGAGATCGCCAGCCGGGACGGCGCATCCGGTACGGCGACCGCGACGCAGCGCACGCCGAGCTCCTGCTCGCCTTCGTCGGTGGCGTAGCCGACTTCCTCGGCCTTGTGCAGCTGGGCGGTGAATGCCTCGGGGTCCGTGATGGTGTTGTCGGTGTGCTTCGGCATCCCTGTGCGATGGAGTAACTCGCGCACCTCGGCCTCGGGCAACTTCGCGAGGATCGCCTTCCCGACGGCCGTGCAGTGCGGCAGCACCCGGCGGCCCACCTCGGTGAACATCCGCATCGAATGCCGCGACTGGACCTGTGCGAGGTACACGATCTGGTCGCCGTCCAGCATCGCCATGTTGGCCGACTCGCCGAGCTCGTCGACCAGGCGGGTCAGGTGCGGGCGGGCCCAGACGCTCAGCATGTTCGAGGAGCTCTCGCCGAGCCGGATCAGCCGCGGGCCGAGCACGTACTGCCGGGACGGCTCCTGGCGCAGGTAGCCGAGGTCGACCAGCGTGCGGACCAGTCGGTGGATCGTCGGCAGCGGCAGGCCGGACGCCGTGGCCAGCTGGGACAGGCCCATCATCCCGCCGGCGTCGGCCATCGTCTCGAGCAGCCCGAAGGCACGCTCGATCGACTGCACACTGCCCGACCGGCCCTTGCCCTCGGTCTTCTCCGCCACCGTGCACTCCCTCTTTCCGGATCATGGAAGTTTAGCGACAGATACCGGACATTGCGGCTTCCGCAAAGTAGATATTAGTATCCGCGATACGGAAACTGCCGTCAAGGTGAACGAGGTGTGCTGTCATGACTCACGTGGACGATCTCGCTGGGGAGTTGGATCGGCTGCTGGCTGCGGCCGACGCGGAGCTGGCCGCGCGGTACCCGGGTGATCGAGGGGTCCGGCAGCCCGTGCACACCGTCTACGTGCCGGCCGATCGGTACGACGCGGACACGGTCGGCGAGTGGGGTTCGCAGGCGAGGACCGTGCTGGGCGATGATCCGGCCGGTCTGACCGATGCGCTCGATCTGCCCGCGGACCTGGGGGTCGAGCTGCACGAACGGGTTCGCGCCAAGCTGGCCCGGGAGCCGATCGAGGATCTGCGGATCGACTTCGAGGACGGCTACGGGACCAGGCCGGACGAGCAGGAGGATGCGGCCGTGGTCGACGCGGCCCGTGCGCTCGCGAAGACCGTGAAGGCTGGGTCGGCGACGCCGTACCACGGCCTTCGGATCAAGTCGCTGGAGGCGCCGAGTCGCCGGCGTGGGCTGCGCACGCTGGACCTCTTCGTCCGCGAGCTGGCCGGCGCCGACGCGTTGACGGACGGCTTCGTGATCACCCAGCCGAAGGTGACGTCGGTCGAGCAGGTCGAGGCGATGGTCGTCGTATTGTCGACAATCGAACGAGCCTACGATCTGACCGCCGGATCGTTGCCGTTCGAGATCCAGGTCGAGACCCCGCAGGCGATCCTCGGCCCGGACGGCAGTGCGCTGATCGCCCGGATGATCAGCGCGGGCGCCGGTCGCGTCACCGGTCTGCACTACGGCACCTACGACTACTCGGCTTCGCTCGGCGTGGCAGCGGCGTACCAGAGCATGGATCACCCGGTCGCCGACCACGCCAAGGACGTGATGCAGCTGGCTGCGGCGGGCACTGGGGTGTTCGTCTCAGACGGGTCGACGAACGTCCTGCCGGTCGGCGATCGCGAGGCCGTGCACGCCGCTTGGCGACTGCACTTCGGTCTGGTCCGGCGATCGCTTGCCCGCGGCATCTATCAGGGCTGGGACATGCACCCCGCCCAGCTCCCGACTCGCTACGCGGCGACGTACCTCTTCTACCGCGAGGGTCTGGAGACGGCCGGTGCGCGGCTGCGTGCGTACGTCAGCGGTGGCAACTCCGGCTACCTGGACGAGCCCGCGACCGCTGCGGCCCTGGCGGGCTACGTACTGCGCGGGCTCGAGTGCGGCGCCGTGGATCCGGCGGAGGTCGACAAGCTGATCGGCGTGGACACCGCGGGCCTGGCGAAGCTCGCCCGGCGACCAGTGCGGTCCTGATCACTCCGGGCTAGCCTCGCGACATGCGACTGGTAGCGGAGTTCACCACCGAGCCCTTCGATGTCGAGGGCCAGCCGCCCGCCCACGCGACCAAGGCGCTCGAGGCTGCCCGCGAGGCGGGGCTGGAGTGCGACTTCGGGCCCTTGGGTACGTCGGTCCGCGGCGAGGAGGAACTGCTGCTGCCGGCCGTGAGCCGGGTCCTCGAGGCCGCGTTCGCGAACGGCGCGAGCCAGGTGACGCTGCAGGTGCGCGAGGACGGCGCGGTCCGGACTCCGCGCGAGGGCAGTGGTGTGAGCGCGCTGCTCGCGGAGGTTGCGGCCGAGCTCGGCGGGCCGTTGAGTGGGTTGTCCCGGGCCGACAAGCAGCGGGCCGTGCTGCTGCTCGAGGCCAAGGGAGCATTCGAGTACCGCAAGTCGGCGGAGACCGTGGCCGAGGCTCTCGGCGTCACCCGCTTCACCGTCTACAACTACCTGAACCGGGCGCGCGACTGAGAAATTCAACAAACTGTTGACGCAACACCAGGCCGCGTGCCACTCTCGTCATACGGAAATTCAGTTTCGTGATTCGAGAAGGTGTGACCCGTGGATCTGCAGGAGTTCAACGCCGCGCCGGACGACCGGCTGCGCCCGTTGCTGGCGGCATGTTGCGACGTCCCTCGCTGGGTCGACGCCGTTCTGGCCGGACGTCCGTACGGCGACCTCGAGGCGCTGACCGGGACCGCCGACAAGGTCCTGCGCGAGCTCGACGCCGGTGATGTCGACCGGGCGCTCGCCGCGCACCCGCGGATCGGTGACCGGGCCGAAGGCGCCGGCACCGAGGCGGCCTGGTCGCGCAACGAGCAGTCGGGAGTCGGCGACGACCCGGACGTCCGTACGGCGCTGGCGGTCGGCAACCGTGAGTACGAAGAGCGGTTCGGGCGTGTGTTCCTGATCTGCGCGACCGGCCTGTCCGCGGAGCAGATGCTGACCAGCCTGCGCGAGCGGCTGACGCACGACGAGGTCGCCGAGGCGGCTGTCGTCCACGAGGAACTCCGGAAGATCGCACTCCTCCGATTGGCAAAGGTCGTCTCATGAGCTCTGTCAGCACGCACGTTCTGGACACCGGACTCGGGCTGCCGGCCGAAGGGGTGCCGGTCCGGCTGTCCCGGATCGCCGCCGGCCAGGTCGCCGTACTCGGAGAAGGCACGACGAACGCCGACGGACGGGTCACCGACTTCGAGGCGGGGCTCGAGCCCGGCACGTACCAGCTGTGGTTCGACATCGACGCCTACGCGGCGAAGTCCGGCCAGACGATCTTCTTTCCCGAGGTCACCGTGACCTTCACGATCTCCGACGAGCGGCACCACCACGTCCCGCTGCTGCTCAGCCCGTTCGCGTATTCCACCTATCGAGGGAGCTGACCCATGGCCATCCACCTGGGCGCCAACCAGTACGGCAAGGCCGAGAGCCGGGTCGTCCGCATCTACCGTGACACCCCGCGGCACCAGATCCGCGACCTGAACGTCTCCTCCGCGTTGCGCGGCAACTTCGAGGACGCGCACACCACCGGCGACCAGCGCGACGTGCTGCCGACCGACACGCAGAAGAACACCGCGTTCGCGTTCGCCAAGGAGAAGGGCATCGGCGCGATCGAGGACTACGCGCTCACCCTCGGCGCGCACTTCATCGACTCCGCGCCGGCCGCCGAGGGCGCGCGCGTCGAGGTCGAGGAGTACACCTGGGAGCGGATCCAGGTCGACGGCCAGGAGCACGACCACTCGTTCGTCCGGGCCGGCAGCGGCGTACGGACCACCGTCGTCAACGTCGAGGGCCGCGGTGACCAGCGGACGTCGTACGTCGTCTCCGGGATCAAGGACCTGGTCGTGCTGAAGTCCACGGGCTCGGAGTTCCACGGGTACCTGAAGGACAAGTACACGACGCTGCAGGAGACCGACGACCGCATCCTCGCCACGTCGCTGGTCGCCCGCTGGCGCTACGACCACACCGAGGTCGACTGGGACAAGTCCTACGACGAGATCAAGGCGCTGCTGCTGGAGCAGTTCGCGAAGATCCACAGCCTGGCGCTGCAGCAGACGCTGTACGGGATGGGTGAGGCGGTGCTCGAGCGGCACCCGGAGGTCGCGGAGATCAAGTTCTCGGCGCCGAACAAGCACCACTTCGTGGTCGACCTCAGCCCGTTCGGCCTGGAGAACCCGAACGAGGTGTTCATCGCCGCGGACCGCCCGTACGGCCTGATCGAAGCGACCGTGGTCCGGGACGACGCGTCCGACGCCGGCTCCGCGTGGCACGCCGTACCGGGCTTCGTGTAGGAACCTCCAACCGCGCGCCGCCGGCCGGGCCGAAGTTCGTGGTCCCTGCCGGTGACGCGCGATCGGGCTGATGGGTTGACTGGGCGGCATGAGTACAACGCCGATCGTCATCAACGGGGCGGCTGTGGTCACCCTCGACCCCAGCCGCCGTGAGTTCACCGGCCACGTGGTTGCTGAGGGCAACCGCATCGTCGCCGTCGGCCCGGGTCCCGCACCGGCGTACGACGGGGCTCGCGTGGTCGACGGACGGGGCTGTCTGGTCACACCGGGGTTCGTCAACACGCACCAGCATCTGTATCAGTGGGTGACTCGCGGTCTGGCCGCTGACGCGACGCTGTTCGGGTGGCTGACGACGCTGTACCCGGTGTGGGCCGGGATCGACGACGAGTCCGTGCACGTGGCAGCCCAGGCCGCGCTGGCCCGGCTCGCGCGGACCGGCTGCACGACGGCCTCCGACCACCACTACGTCTTCCCGCGCGACGCGAAGGACCTGCTGGAGGCGGAGATTCGTGCCGCTGCGCAGGTCGGGATGCGGTTCCATCCCTCCCGCGGATCGATGGACCTCAGTCAGAAGGACGGTGGCCTGCCGCCGGACTCGGTGGTCGAGGACCGCGACGAGATCCTGGCCGCGACCGAGTCCGCGATCAACCGCTGGCACGACCCCAGTCCGGACTCGATGCTGCAGCTGGTGGTCGCGCCGTGCTCACCCTTCAGCGTCACCGGTGAGCTGATGCGGGAGGCCGCCGTACTCGCGCGTCGCAAAGGCGTCCGGCTGCACACCCACCTGGCCGAGACCACCGACGAGTCCGCCTACTGCCGGGAACACTTCGGGTCCACGCCGCTGGAGTACGCCGCCGAACTCGGCTGGACCGGATCCGACGTGTGGTTTGCCCACGGGATCCACTTCTCCGATACGGAGATCGCGCAGCTGGGTCGTACCGGCACCGGCGTCGCGCACTGCCCGAGCTCGAATGCCCGGCTGGGCGCCGGCATCGCCCGCGTTGCCGACCTCCGCGCCGCCGGGAGTCCGGTCGGTCTCGGGGTAGATGGTGCCGCGAGCAACGAAGCCGGCAGCCTGATCGAGGAGCTGCGTCACGCATTGCTGTTCGCTCGCGCGCGTGGCGGCCCCGAGGCGCTCGACGTTCGCTCTGCCCTGGAAATGGCAACCCTCGACGGCGCCCGCATCCTGGGCCGCGAGAACGAGATCGGCTCCCTCGAGGAAGGCAAACTCGCCGACCTGGCCGTCTGGCGCCTCGACACCCTCGAACACGCCGGAATCGCCGACCCGGTAGCCGCCCTGGTCCTGGGCACACCCCCACCCCTGGACCTCCTCCTCATCAACGGCAAACCCGTCGTCGAGCGCGACACCGTCCTCACCCTCGACGAAGCAGACCTGGCGCTCCAGGTAACCAAGATCCAAAACCACCTACTCACCAAAGCCGGCTGAGCCCACCAGCCGACTGACATTCCTCGCACCCGGCCGACAGCCCTCGCAGCCGGCTACGCGCGCTCCTGCGTCGTGCGCTCGCATGGGTGCAAACGACGCCTACCCCGGGGACGAAGTGGCCCACGGTCAGCGTCGCGGCATCAGCACAGCGCCCGGATACCAGGGATGCGTCTGGGTACCGGTCTCGTACATCAGCGGCAAGGTGCAGGCCTCGCTTCTCTCGCCCTAAGCGAGACTTAGAGCGGCGACGCCGATCATCAAGTGCCCGGACGTTCGTTGGCCGCGGACGCCTGATCGTGCTCGCTTCTCGAGGTTGCTGGCAAAGCTCGGTGATCGGCCGCTCAGAGAAAGCTCTGGAGATGATCCGATGAACCGCGACGCGAAGCAGAACCACGATGCTGCGATGCCCGGTCTGACTGTTCAACGTGAAGCCCCTACCGTGGCGTTACAGGCTCAGTTGATCGGAACCCTCGAGATCCACACTTCAACAAACTGCCTCGTTGTCCGCACCGCAATCACCACCGCAGTCGGCGCCGGCGAGAGCCTCGTCGACTTCGATGTGGCCTGGCCTCCAGGCTGGAGTGTCGCACTCCGTGACGGCACGCCCGCCCTGATCGATGCAACAGGACAGCTGGCCTGCCGGCCAGGCGACGAGATAGCCGTCGGTGGAGGCTTCGTAGACATAGCCTTGATCGACGTCGTCTCGTGCACAGGCCAGGAGCGGATATTCCAGGCATCCGAGCTCACACGCGTTTGAGCGTTGCTTGTCGAAGCCTGACCAGGATGCAATCCTCGATCCTCCAAGGAGGACGGATTACCGTACACCTCGAATATGCGCCGGTTGCCAGTCTTCGGGCCGCTGCGGGAGTCGAGGCGGGTTCTGATGTTGCATGTCGCGTTGTGAGGCGTGCTCTTGTGTGCGCGTTGGTTTCATGTTTCGGCCGGAGTGCATTCACTCCGCCATTTCGGGTGTAGATGCCGGCGCCGGCCGGTGGGCCGCTTGGTTGCTGGTGGCAACGGGGCGGTCACCGGCCTGGCGGGTGTGGGAAGGCTGTCAGCGGCCGTGGCCGCGGTCGCGTTTGTGGGCGTCGCGTACTTCCGGCGAGTCCCAGCGGCCGCCCTTGGCCTCGATGTTCTTTGCCGCCTTGAGATGGCCCATGTCCGTGAGGCGGTCGACGACCGGGCCGTGCGCCTTGAGGAGGTCGATTGCCTTCTGCATTCCTCGTTCGTCCCGGCGTGCTTCGCGCTCTTCCTTGCTCAAGTTCATCTCCTGTGATTCATGGCGAGGTCGCGCGTAACCCCTTTGTTGGTCCGCGACGTGTTCCCACCGTTTCGATTCACGCATCCGACGTGTACTTCTGGCGGTCGGTTCCCGTGAGTTGAACAATTGGCTGCCGGGGAGTGAAAGGGTATGTGGGGCAACTATCACCCCCGCCTCCAGGCGGCCGCAGCACGTCGCGCGACGCCCGCGACCACCGTTGTCTCAACCGCCCGCGAGATGGCGGCGAGGGCGAACGCGGCCGACCGGGGAAGAGCAGACGCGGCTGACCTCCGGGGGAGGTCAGCCGCGTTGTGCGCGAGTTAGTGGTGGAGGAGTTCGCCGTCGATCCAGACTGCGTGGACGTCGGCGGGGGTGCCGAGGGTGAAGATGCGGGCGAGGGCTTCTTCGGCGTCGTCGGCGTGGGCTACGCCGACTGCGAGGGGGGAGCCGTCGGCGGGGCGGAGGAGTTGGGCGTCGAAGCGTTTGCCGACGCTGAGGTGGCCGACCTCGTCCAGGCCCAGGGCGTCCGCGCCGGCTGCGGTCGCCAGGTAGAGCAGGTGTGCGGCGCTCAGCGGGTGGCCGTGGTCGCCGATCAGCTGCTGGCAGAAGTACGCCTGCAGGCCCTCCTTCAGGAGCGAGAAGCCGGTGCCGGCGCCGACGTCCGACCCGAGGGCTACGCGTACGCCGTACTGCAGGTGCCGCGACAGCGGGAACAGCCCGCTGCCGAGGGCGGCGTTGCTGGTCGGGCAGTGAGCGACGGCGGCGCCGCCTTCGCCGAGAGTCTTCAGCTCGACGTCGGTCGGGTGGACGTTGTGCGCGAGCACGCTGCGTCGGCCGACCAGGCCGTGCTTGTCGTACGTGCTCACGTAGTCGCTGCCGCCGAACAGTTCGGACACCGTCGTGATCTCGGCCTCGTTCTCGTTCACGTGCGAGGTGAACAGCGATCCGGGGATCTCGTCGAGCAACGTCCGGCAGACCGCGAGCAGGTCGTCGGTACACGACAGCGAGAAGCGTGGGGTCACGGCGTACCGGTTGCGGCCGACGCCGTGCCAACGTTCGGCGAGGGCCAGCGACTCCGTGTAGGCCCGCTCGGGTGTCGTCAGCAGGTCTTCCCGCAGCAGGCGGTCGCTGAGGACCAGCCCGCTGGTGATCCGCAACCCGACTTGCGAAGCGGACGAGAACAGTACGTCGACAGCGTCCGCGTAATGCGCTCCGAACACCAGCGCGCTCGTGGTCCCCGCTGCTGCCAGCCCGCGGACGAACTCAGAGGCGACGCCCGCCGCGTAGCCGGTGTCAGCCATGCGCGCTTCCTCGGGCAGCGCGTAGCGGTCGAGCCACTCCAGCAGCGGCAGCCCGAGGCCGCCGACGGCCCGGATCTGCGGGAAGTGCACGTGGGTGTCGACGAAGCCAGGCAGCACCAGGCCGCCACGCAGGTCGCCGATGTCCTCGGCCGGGTGCGCCCGCCGTACCTCGCTGAAGGTGCCTCGCGCAACGATCACACCGTCCGTCACCAGCAGCGCGGCGTCTGCGTCGACGCGCAGGCCGCCGGTGGTGAACGGGTTCTCCGGGGTGTCGAGGAACGTGCCTCGGTAGATGGTCATGCTTTCGCCTCACGGTGTGCAGGGTTGCGTTCGGCAACGAACAGGTGGAGCAGCCAGGCCGCGACGCTGACCGCGATGGTGGCCGGCTCCTTGCCGGCCAGGTCGGGCAGGCCGATCGGGGTGGTGATCCGGTCGATCGCCGCGGCGGAGTTGCCGTCCTCGGCGAGTTTGCGGCGGAACCGCGCCCACTTCGCGCTGGATCCGATCAGCCCGATCGTGGCCAGGTCGTCCCGGCGGATCGCTGCGTCGCACAGGGCGGCGTCCTCCGCGTGGTCGTGGGTCATGATCAGGACGTGGGCGCCGGCCGGCAGTTCGCCGACGACGAGCTCGGGCAGCACCGGCACGTGGTGCACGTGCAGGTTGGCGACCGCGTCGTCGAGGACGACCATCCGCTCGGTCACCAGCTGGTCGGGCCGCGAGTCGATCAGGTGCAGCTCGATGTCGTGCCGGGCCAGGATCCGCGCGAGCTCGAGTCCGACGTGCCCGATACCGAAGATCGCCACGGCCGGGACGACCGGCAGCGGCTCGAGCAGCAGCTTCACCTCGCCGCCACAGCACTGAACCCCATGCTGGTACGGCGCTTTGTCAGACAACGCGACCTCGATCACCTCAGGCTCACCGACGCCCGCCGCGATCATCGCCCGGGACCGCTCGACCGCCAGCGCCTCGAGGTTGCCGCCGCCAACGGTCGCCCAGGTCCCGTCCGCGGCAACCACCATCTTGGCGCCGGCCTCGCGCGGCGAGTGCCCGCGCACCGAAATCAGGGTCACCAGGACGCCGGGCATCCGCTGCTCGCGGAGCCGCTCGACCGCCTTCATCCATTCCATCTCGGTCGTCACACTCCACTCGCCGCGAGCGACTCGACGCCGGCCGCGGACCGAGCCCGGTCCAGTGCCCAATAGACGGCCTCCGGCGTCGCCGGCGACGGCAGCTCGACGCTGAAACCGGGAGGCCCGAACGCGGCCGCGGCCTGCCGCAACGCCTCGCGCACGGAGAAGGCCAGCATCAGCGGCGGCTCGCCGACTGCCTTCGAGCCGTAGACCGCGCCTTCCTCATGCGCCTTCTCGAGCAGCTGGACGTTGAAGACCTCAGGCATCTCCGAGAAGCTCGGCAGCTTGTAGGTGCTCGCCGCCTGCGTGGCCAGCCGGCCGCGATCAGGACCGTCGCTCTCGTCCCAGCGCAGGTCCTCGAGCGTCAACCACCCGGTGCCCTGGACGAAGCCGCCCTCGATCTGGCCGACGTCGATCAACGGGCTGAGGCTGTCGCCGACGTCGTGGACGATGTCGACCCGGCGCAGTGTGTAGGCGCCGCTGAACCCGTCTGCCTCGACCTCGGCCGCGGCAACGCCGTACGCGAAGTACTTGAACGGCTCGCCGTGCATGGCGTTGGGGTCCCAGTGCAGGCCCTCGGTGCGGTAGAAACCGGCCGCCCAGAGCTGGACGCGCTGGTGGTACGCGCTGTGGACGATCTCCTCCCACGGCACGCTGTCGCCGGTCAGGCTGCTGACCTGGCCGTCGCGGAACCGCACGTCGTGCGGGCTGATCCCGAGCCGGCCGCCGGCGACCTGCGCGAGGCGGTCGCGGATCTGCTCGCACGCGTTCTTGATCGCCGCGCCGTTCAGGTCCGCGCCGGAGCTGGCCGCGGTGGCCGAGGTGTTCGGCACCTTGTCGGTGCGGGTCGGGGCCAGCCGGACGCGCGCCAGCGGGAGACCGAGCGAGGTGGCGGCGACCTGCAGCATCTTCGTGTGCAGGCCCTGCCCCATCTCCGTGCCGCCGTGGTTGATCAGCACCGAGCCGTCCTTGTAGACGTGCACGAGCGCGCCGGCCTGGTTGAACGCGGTGAGGTTGAACGAGATGCCGAACTTCACCGGCGTCATCGCCAGCGCCCGCTTCCGGTGCGCGTGCTCGGCGTTGAACGCCGCGATCTCCGCTTGCCGCCGTACGACGTCGCCGTTGGCAGCGACCTGGCTCCAGCAGGACTCCAGCCGGTCGGCGTGCCGGACGGGCTGCCCGTACGGCGTGGTGTCGTTCACCCGGTACAGGTTGCGGCGGCGCAATTCGGTCCCGTCGTACCCGAGCAGCGGTGCGCACCGGCCGAGGATGTTCTCCACGACGATCATGCCCTGCGGGCCGCCGAAGCCGCGGAACGCGGTCTGCGACGTCTTGTTCGTCTTGGCGATCCGGCCGTCCACGCGGACGTTCGGGATCCAGTAGGCGTTGTCGACGTGGCACATCGCGCGGGCGAGCACCGGCTCGGACAGGTCCAGGCTCCAGCCGCCGTCAGCGGTGAGCGTCGCGTCGAGGGCGACCAGGTGGCCGTCGTCGTCGAAGCCGGCCCGCCACTCGCTGTGGAACCCGTGCCGCTTGCCGGACATCGTCAGGTCCTGCGTGCGGTTGAGGCGCAGCCGCACGGGCCGTCCGGTCAGCGTCGCCCCCAGTGCGGCGATCGCAGCGAACCCGTGCGGCTGCATCTCCTTGCCTCCGAAACCCCCTCCCATCCGGAGACACTGCACGGTCACCTCGTGGCTCGGCACGCCTAGAACGTGGGCGACGATCTCCTGCGTCTCGGACGGGTGCTGCGTGCTGCTCTGAATGAAGATCTGCCCGCCTTCGTCGACCTGGGCGAGCGCGCAGTGGGTCTCGAGGTAGAAGTGCTCCTGCCCGGCGAACTCGAACTCGCCATGGAACACGTGGGCCGCGTCCGCGAACGCGCCCTCGACGTCGCCCCGGGCCAGGTGCCGCCCGGTGCCCTGGAAGCTGCCCGCGGCGATCGCCTCCCGGACCGTCACCAGCGACTCGAGCGGCTCGTAGTCGACCTCGATCGCGGCCGCACCGAGTCGTGCGGCCTCCAGCGTGTCGGCGAGCACCCAGCAGATCGCGTGCCCGTGGAACATCGCCTCGGTCGGGAACAACGGCTCGTCGTGCTTCACGCCGGCGTCATTGATCCCTGGTACGTCGTCACCCGTGAGCACGCGGACCACGCCGGGGACGTCGTACGCCGGTTTCACCCGCAGATCCGTGATCCGGGCATGGGCGTGCGGCGACTGGACCGGCCAGGCGTGCAGGACGTCGCGGGTCCGCTGCACCAGGTCGTCGGTGTAGAGCGCCTTGCCGGTGACATGCAGCGCGGCGCTCTCGTGCGGCAGCGGCAGACCGACCACGGCCTGCTGCGGGCGTTCGGACAGCGAACTCATGCGCGTACTCCTTCCGCGTAGAACCGGAGCAGCGACTGGCCGAGCATCGCCGAGCGGTACGACGAGCTCGCCCGGTGGTCGTCCATCGGCGTACCCTCGGCCGCCATCACCGCGGCCGCCTCCCGGACGGTCCGCTCGGTCCACGGCTTGCCGATCAGCGCCTGCTCGGTGGCCAGCGCCCGCAGCGGGGTGGCTGCGACCCCGCCGAGTCCGATCCGGGCGCGCCGTACGACGCCGTCCTCGACGTCGACGGCGTACCCGACGGCGACGCTGGAGATGTCGTCGAACCGACGCTTGGCGATCTTGTGGAAAGCGGTCAGCGGCTCGAGTGGAAGCGGGATCACGATCGTCCGGATCAGCTCGTCGGCCGCCTTCAGGGTCTGCCGGTAGCCGGTGAAGTAGTCCGCCAGCGGTACGACGCGTTCGCCGCGACGGGACGCCAGGACGAGCGAGGCGTCCAGGGCCAGCAGGGCCGGCGGGGTGTCCCCGATCGGCGACCCGGTGCCCAGGTTGCCGCCGATGGTGGCGCCGTTGCGGATCAGCCGGGACGCGAACTGCGGGAACATCTGGGCCAGCAGCGGCACCCGCCCGGCCAGCAGCCGCTCGATCTCGCTGAGCGTCAGCGCGGCGCCGAGCCGGACCTCGTCCGGACCGAACGAGAACTCCCGCAGCTCGGTCAGCCGGTCGATCGCGACGACCAGCGGCTTCCGGACACCGCGGATGTTCACCTCCACCCCGACATCGGTGGACCCGGCAACGATCTGCGCTTCGGGGCTCTCGGCAAGCACTTCGAGCACCTCGGCCAGGTCGGCCGGCCGCAGGAACTCCGCGCCGTCCACCTCGATCGCGGTGGCCACCGGCGGTGGCGGCGGCGCGGACCGGCGGGCGGCCAGCGCGTCGTCCACGGCCGGCTCACCCAGTGCGTACGCCGCGTCCTTGATCGGGCGGTACCCGGTGCACCGGCACAGATTGCCGCTCAGCGAGTGCAGGTCGAAGCCGTTCGGCCCGTGCTCGTGGTCGCAGTGCCCGTTGGACGTCGTACGCGTGGAGCGGTAGAACTCGGCGGCCATGCTGCACACGAAGCCTGGCGTGCAGTAGCCGCACTGTGACCCACCGCGTACGGCGAGCTCCTGCTGGACCGGATGCAGTTCCTCCGGGGAGCCCAGGCCCTCGGAGGTGATGACCTCCTGGCCGTCGAGGGCCGCGACCGGCAGCAGGCACGCGTTGATCGCGGTCCACTCGGTCGGGGCGTCCGTCCCGGGCCGGGCGACGAGCACGGAACACGCTCCGCACTCGCCCTCGGCACAGCCCTCCTTGGCCCCGGTCAGGCCCTGGTCACGCAGCCAGTCCAGCACCGAGGTGTGCACGGCGACGTCACCGATGGCGGTCGGTTCACCATTGACCGTGATCGAGGGTGCTTGCGTGGTCGTTGTGCTCATCGGTTACTGCTCCAGCGTGTTCTTGCACTATGAATCGGATTGGCGTCCGAGAGGAAGTCGTCGAACCGGTACCCAGCGATCTTGGCGATCTCCAGCAGGGCCGCGGCGTGCTCCTGGTTCTCGCAGTTGCCCAGCCGGGCCCGGCCCTGCTCGAGGATCCGGTCGAACGAGTCCGCGTCCCGGACCGAGATCACCAGCGGGAAGCCGAACCGCTCCCGGTACGCCTCGGTGATGGCGGCGAGCTCGTCCCGCTCCGGCTCGGCCAGGAAGGTCAGGCCGCGGGCGGACTGGTCCCGCAGCGACGCCTCACCGCTCAGGCCGTCGGCGACGAACTGCGAGCCGAGCTGCGGGTAGGACTCGATCAGCTGGCGCTGCTCCTCGGGCGAGCCGGAGAACAGAGCCTCCTGGAACGAGCGGCGCAGGGCGTGGGTGTCGGTGAACGGCCGCATCTCCCAAGCCCGCTCGACCATCCAGCGCGGGCCCTGGAACAGGCCGGCGAAGGTCTCGACGAACTCGTCGCGGCTCATCCTGTTCACCTGGTCCAGCCGGATCGAGTCGCCCGGCAGCCCGGCCACCGCGGGGCCGAAGTCCTTGCCGACGTGGTGGAAGAGGATGTTCAGGAGGATCGCGGTCAGGCTGCCCAGCGTGATGCCGCTGCCGAAGATGATCTCTGCCCAGCCCGGGACCGCCTGGGCGACCTGCGGCTGCGCGGTGACGTACATGGCCAGGCCGACGCTGGTGGCCACGATGACCACGTTGCGGTGGTCGTGGAAGTCGACCTTGGCCAGGGTCTGGAAGCCGACCACGGCCACGGTGGCGAACATCGCCAGGGCGGCGCCGCCCAGCACCGGGTGCGGGATGCCGGCCACGATCGCGCCGGCCTTCGGGATCAGGCCGAGCAGGATCATGATCACGCCGGCTGCCGCGACCACGTAGCGGCTCTTGATCCGGGTCAGCCGGACCAGGCCGACGTTCTCGGCGAAGCACGTGTAGGGGAAGGAGTTGAAGACACCGCCGATCGTGGTGGCCAGGCCGTCGGCGCGCAGCGCCCGGGCGACGTCCTCGCGGCCGATCCGCTTCTCGACGATCTCACCGGTCGCGAAGACGTCACCGGTCGTCTCCACCGCGGTGATCAGCATGACCACGACCATCGAGATGATCGCCGCGATCGAGAACTGCGGCCAGCCGAAGTGGAACGGCGTCGTGACCCCGACCCAGTCCGAGCCGCTGACCGCGTCGAAGTGGGCGTCGCCGAAGGCCCAGGCGACCAGGGTGCCGGCGACCAGGCCGACCAGGACGGCGATGGTCGCCATGAACCCCTTGAAGACGCGCTGGATCAGCACGATCAGCGCCAGCGTGCCGAGCGCGTAGGCCAGGTTCTTGCCGCTGGTCGGGTCCGACGTCGGGCCGGCGCCGCCGGTCGCGTCCGCGGCCGCCACCGGCAGCAGCGCCAGGCCGATGATGGTGATGACCGACCCGGTCACGACCGGCGGGAAGAACCGGATCAGCTTGCTGAAGAACGGCGCCAGGAAGAAGGTCACCAGACCGGCCACGATCACCGCGCCGTAGATCACCAGCAGGCCGTCGGTCCCGCCGCCCGCGGCCAGGCCGATCGCGATCATCGGCGACACCGCGGTGAACGTCACGCCCTGCAGCAGCGGCAGCCGGACGCCGACCTTCCAGAACCCGACCGACTGGATGATCGAGGCGATACCGCAGGTGAACAGGTCGGCGTTGATCAGGTGCACGAGTTCCTGGGTGCTGAGCCCGATGGAGTTCGCCAGCAGGATCGGGACGATCACGGCGCCGGCGTAGAACGCCAGTACGTGCTGGAAGCCGTAGACGGCGAGCTTGCCGGGCGGCAGTACCTCGTCGACGGGGTGACGGCTGGCGCGGCGGCCGGGTCGCAGGATTGCCTTCATCGGGCACCTTCCTCGGATGTGGCTCGGTGGGCGCGGCGGCGTTTGGTGATCTGCACGACAGCATCCGCGCGCGCCGACCCGGTTTGCACCCGGTGAACCTCCGAAGATCACCCGCTCCGGCGGCCCTCGTTTTGTGCGATCACCCAAACCAGGCGGGTCACAGCGACTTGAGAGCGAGGAACACGTCCACCCGATCCTCGAGCCGGGACAGATCGCGTCCGGTCAGTTGCTCTACGCGTTCGATCCGGTAGCGAACGGTGTTGACATGCAGGTGTAGGGCCTCGGCCGCCCGCGACCACGAGCCGTCGCAGGCGAGGAACTCCTGCAGCGTGGCGAGCAGGTCCGCGTTGGTACGGCGATCGTGCTCGAGCACCGGCCCGAGGACGCGATGGGTGTAGGTACGCCGTACGTCGTCGGGCAACGTGGCGAGCAGCAGGACGTGCGAGGCGACTTCCTCCGACGTCACCACCGATACCGGCGTACTGCCCGATCGAGCGACCCGATGGGCGAACCGGGCCTCCTCGAGAGCGCCCGCCAGGGCGTCGACACCGGTATCGCCGCTGACGCCGACGGCGAGCCGCGCGCGGACGAGTCCCGACGAGAGCCGGCCGAACGCCCGCCGCAGCTGATCCGGCAGCCCTGGCACGAACGGCAGCAACGCGACCAACACGCCGTCTCGCCCCGGCGCCACGACCGCCGGCCCGACTGTGAGCGCGACATCTTCGAGCAGCGTGATCGCGACCTCGCTCGGCCCGTCGTCCCGGAGATCCGCGACCGCGACCACCATCGGCAGGTCCGAATGCGCACCGGCCTGCCGCAGCCGGGTGGCGACCTCGGCATGCGGCGCGCCCGACTCGACCAACGCCAGCGCATCAGCCACCAGCGGCCGCAACGCCAGCCGCCCTTCGTCGCGGCGAGCCCGGTCCAGCGCGGCGATCGCGCACAACTCGTGCACCGCCTCGACATGGTCCCGGGACCACTCCGTGTGGTCGCCCTCGATCGCCAGCACCCAGGCCGTCAGCCGATTCCCCAGTCCCGACCCCACCGGGAACAGGCTGTACGGCGTACCGAAGGCATCGGCGACCGCGGGAGTGCGGTCCGCGGTCAGGAACCGCCGCGAGATCACGTCGAGGACTTCCTCGTCCAGATGACCAGGCCCGGGTACGACGTGACGGCCGGTCGGCGTGATCACCCGGCAGTCGTGCCCGATCTCCGCGGAGATGCGGTCCGCGAGCTCGTCGAGGCTTCGGCCGGCCGCGATCGACGACAACAGCTGACGTTGCCGGACCAGGCTCGCGGACAGCCGCATACCCGTCTCGACCGAGCCGGCGGCAGCGACGTACTCGGTGATGTCCGCGAACGCGACTTCGGTGGGGACCTCGACGAGGGTCACCTGATGCCGGTGGCAGGCTTCGAGCAGGTCCTTGGGGACGGCCCCGAGCAGCGCCTTCCCGGCCAGGATCGTGGTGGCGCCCCGGACCGCCATCGAGGAGACGAACGTCTCGCTGTCCGCCTCGCTCCGGCGCCAGACCAGTCCGGTCAGCACCAGCTCGCCGCCGCTCAGGTAGCGACCGGGTTCGAGCAGGTCGGTGGTGACCAGCCGGCCGACCGGACGGTCGAGCGAGTCGTCGGCCAGGTGCAGCAGGCGTAGCCCGAGCTCGGGCGCGTCGAGCAGCTCGGACAGCAGCACGGCACACCTCCTCCGCCCGGGGGTGGTTCTCAGAGGAACGTACAACGCCCGGCCACGCGGCCGGAAACGTCTCCCTTGACGGCGCGGCGATGGCGCGCCTATGGTCATTTCGCAGAACAGAAACTAACTTCCGCAATACGGAAAGTTGAGAATATCATGACCAACCCGCTGCGCTACACGGTGAACTGCTCGCTGCTGTTCACCGAGCTTCCGCTGCTGGAGCGCCCGGCGGCCGCCCGGCGGGCCGGCTTCGGCGCCGTCGAGTTCTGGTGGCCGTTCGTCGAGGCGGTGCCGACGGACCGGCACGTCGACGCGTTCGTGACCGCGATCCAGGACGCCGGCGTCCAGCTGACCGGCCTGAACTTCTTCGCCGGCGACATGCCCGGCGGCGACCGCGGCCTGGTGTCGTGGCCGAAGCGGTCCGGCGAGTTCCGGGACAACATCGACGTCACCGTCGGCATCGGCGAGCGGCTCGGCTGCCAGGCCTTCAACGCCCTGTACGGCAACCGCGAGGACGGCCACGCCCCGAGTGAGCAGGACGACCTCGCGGTCGAGAACCTCGCGCTCGCGGCCCAGGCGGCGGCCCGGATCGACGGCGTCGTCCTGCTCGAGCCGGTCAGCGGCGCGGACCGGTACCCGCTGCTGACCGCCGCCGACGCGCTGGCCGTGATCGACCGGGTGCAGGCGCCGAACGTCGGGCTGCTCGCGGACCTCTACCACCTCGCGGTCAACGGCGACGACGTCGACCGGGTGATCGCCGAGCACACCGACCGGATCGCGCACGTGCAGATCGCCGACGCCCCCGGCCGGAACGAGCCCGGCACCGGCACGCTCCCGCTCGAGCGGCAGCTCGACGCGCTCGCCGCCAACGGCTACTCCGGCTGGATCGGCCTGGAGTACAAGCCGTCCACCACCACCGTCGACAGCTTCGGCTGGCTGCCGCGCGCCGCCCGCTGACACATCTTTGGAGATCTCCGACATGACGAACATCGCCTTCATCGGCCTCGGCATCATGGGCAGCCCGATGGCTGTGCACCTGGCCGACGCCGGTCACAACGTCGCCGGCCTCGACCGCACTCCCGAGCGCGGCGCTCCGCTGGTCGAGGCCGGCGGCCGGTACGCGACCTCGGTCGCCGACGCGATCAAGGGCGCCGACGTGATCTGCGTGATGGTGCCCGACTCACCCGATGTCGAGGACGTGCTGGCCGGCGAGGACGGCGTCTTCCAGCACGCCGAGACCGGCTCGCTGATCATCGACTTCTCCAGCATCCGGCCGGACGTCACCCAGCAGCTGGCCGAGCAGGCCCGGGCGCTGGGCTTCCGGATCCTGGACGCTCCCGTCTCCGGCGGCGAGGCCGGCGCGAAGAACGCCGCGCTGTCCATCATGGTCGGCGGCGACGCGGACGACTTCGAGGCCGCCAAGCCGCTGTTCGACGTGGTCGGCAAGACCGTCGTGCACGTCGGCCCGAGCGGATCCGGCCAGACCGTCAAGGCCGCCAACCAGCTGATCGTCGCCGCCAACATCCAGGCGCTGGCCGAGTCTGTCGTCTTCCTGGAGGCGTACGGCGTCGACACCAAGGCAGCCCTGGAGGTCCTCGGCGGCGGCCTGGCCGGCTCGTCGGTGCTGAACCAGAAGAAGGAGAACATGCTGGGGCGCTCGTTCCAGCCCGGCTTCCGGATCGACCTGCACCACAAGGACATGGGCATCGTCACCGCCGCCGCTCGCGAGGCGGGGGTCGCCATACCGCTCGGATCGCTCGTCGCCCAGCTGGTGGCGTCCGCCCGGGCCAACGGCGACGGCGGCCTCGACCACTCCGCGCTGCTGCGTGGCGTGGAGCGACTGTCCGGAAAGGCGTCGGGCTGATGGCACGCATGCGCGCGGTCGACGCCGCGGTCCTGATCCTGGAGAAGGAAGGCTCCACCCAGACCTTCGGGCTGCCGGGTGCCGCCATCAATCCCTTCTACAGCGCGATGAAGAAGCACGGCGGGATCAAGCACGTGCTGGCCCGGCACGTCGAGGGCGCCTCGCACATGGCCGAGGGCTACACCCGGGCAAAGGCCGGGAACATCGGTGTCTGCATCGGTACGTCGGGACCGGCCGGAACCGACATGATCACCGGGCTGTACTCGGCGTCCGCGGACTCGATCCCGATCCTTTGCATCACCGGCCAGGCGCCGGTCGCCAAGCTGCACAAAGAGGACTTCCAGGCCGTCGACATCGCCTCGATCGCCAAGCCGGTCGCCAAGTGGGCCGTCACGGTGATGGAGCCGGCACAGGTGCCGGGGACGTTCCAGAAGGCCTTCCAGCTGATGCGCGAAGGCCGCCCGGGTCCCGTGCTGATCGACCTGCCGGTGGACGTCCAGTTGGCCGAGATCGACTTCGACATCGAGACCTACGAGCCGCTGCCGGTGGCCAAGCCGGCCGCGACGCGGGCGCAGGCGGAGAAGGCTCTCGCCCTGCTGAACGCCGCGGAGCGGCCGCTGATCGTGGCCGGTGGCGGGATCATCAACGCGGACGCGCCCGACCTGCTGGTCGAGTTCGCCGAGCTGGTCGGGGTGCCGGTCGTGCCGACGCTGATGGGCTGGGGCTCGATCCCGGACGACCACCGGCTGATGGCCGGGATGGTCGGGCTGCAGACCTCGCACCGGTACGGGAACGCGACGCTGCTCGCCTCGGACCTGGTGTTCGGGATCGGCAACCGGTGGGCCAACCGGCACACCGGGTCGGTCGGGACCTACACCGAGGGCCGCAAGTTCATCCACGTCGACATCGAGCCGACGCAGATCGGCCGGGTGTTCTCGCCGGACTACGGGATCGTGTCCGACGCGCGGGCAGCGCTCGAGGTGTTCGTCGAGGTGGCGCGGGAGTGGGCCGCTGACGGTCGCCTGGCTGACCGGACCGCGTGGGTTGCCGAGTGTCAGAAGCGCCGTACGGCGTTGCTGCGCAAGACGCACTTCGACGTCGTGCCGATCAAGCCGCAGCGGGTCTACGAGGAGATGAACCGGGCGTTCGGGCCGGACACCCGCTACGTGTCGACGATCGGGTTGTCGCAGATCCAGGCGGCTCAGATGCTGCACGTCTACCGGCCGCGGCACTGGATCAACGCCGGTCAGGCGGGTCCGCTGGGGTGGACCGTTCCGGCCACGCTGGGGGTCGCGGTGGCGGATCCGGAGAGCACTGTGGTCGCGCTGTCGGGTGACTACGACTTCCAGTTCCTGATCGAGGAGCTGGCCGTGGGCGCTCAGTTCAACATCCCGTACGTGCACGTCGTCGTGAACAACTCCTACCTGGGCCTGATCCGTCAGGCGCAACGCGGGTTCGACATGGACTTCTGCGTGCAGCTGTCCTTCGAGAACATCAACAGCCCCGAGGTCAACGGCTACGGCGTCGACCACGTCAAGGTCGCCGAAGGGCTCGGCTGCAAGGCCCTCCGCGTCACCGAGCCCGACGACATCCTCCCCGCCCTGGAGAAGGCCAAGAAGCTCATGGCCGAGCACCAGGTCCCGGTCGTCGTCGAGGTCATCCTCGAACGCGTCACCAACGTCTCCATGGGCCTGGAGATCGACAACGTCGCCGAGTTCGAGGAACTCGCCGAGCGCCCGGAGGACGCTCCGACCGCGATCGCCGTCAACCGCTGATGGCACTCCGGGTGGTAGTTGCCTCGGACAAGTTCAAGGGCAGCCTGACCAGCAACCAGGTGGCGGTGGCGGTTCGCGAAGGGGTACGGCGTGCCAACCCCGACGTGACCGTGGACGCCGTACCAGTGGCGGACGGCGGCGACGGCACCCTCGCCGCCGCCGTCGCCGCCGGCTTCGAGCTGGTCCCGGCGATCGCGTCCGGCCCCACCGGCGAGCCGGTCCGCACCGGCTACGCCCGCCGCGCCGAGGTCGCCGTCGTGGAACTCGCCGACGTCTCAGGCCTGGTCCGCCTCCCCGGCGGCCGCCCGGCCCCGATGACGGCGACCTCTCGTGGCACCGGTGAGCTCGTAGCCGCGGCCATCGACAGCGGCTGTAGCCGGGTGATCCTAGGCATAGGCGGCAGCGCCTCCACGGACGGGGGAACCGGCCTGGTCCGCGCCTTGGGAGCGAAGCTGCTCGCCTCCGACGGTACGGAGCTTCCGCCGGGCCAGCCGCTTGCCGAGGCGGCTGCGCTTGACCTCACTCCGCTTCGTGAGCGGATGGCGGGGGTTGAGGTGGTTGTGGCGTGCGACGTCGACAACCCGTTGACGGGGGAGGCGGGTGCTGCAGCTGTTTACGGGCCGCAGAAGGGCGCAGACTCGGCGCAGGTTGCGCAGTTGGATGCTGAGCTTGGCCGCTGGGCCGATCTCGTCGCCCGTGAGACCGGGCGGGACCTCCGCGACACCCCAGGCGCCGGAGCCGCGGGTGGTGTCGGCTTCGCGGCCGTGGCTCTGCTCGGCGCCGAGCTGCGGCCCGGTATCGAACTGATGCTCGACCTGGTCGGGTTCCACGAGCAGCTCGGCGACGCGCACCTCGTGGTCACCGGGGAAGGCGCGCTCGACGAGCAGACGTTGCATGGCAAGGCAGTCGCGGGCGTGGCCGCGGCAGCTCGCGAGGCAGGCATCCCGGTCGTGGCGGTCTGTGGCACCAATCGGCTCGAGCCAAAACGCATCGAAGAGGCCGGGATCGCGGCCGCCTACGCGTTGACCGACCTCGAGCCCGACGTGCGGCGCTGTATCGCCGAGCCCATCCCGTTGCTCCGGCAACTCGGCGAGAGGATCGCGGCCGACCACCTGCCGAGATCTACGATGACAGCAACCGAGAGGGGCATCGCATGACCTCGCTGGATCTCGTCATCCGGGCTCGCCGCGTGATCACCGCCGCGGGCGAAACCCCGCATGCGGTCGGGGTGCGGGACGGGCGGATCGCCGCCATCGCGCCGTACGACGCTCAGCTCGACGCCACCCAAGAGCTGACCCTGGGCGATGACGAAGTGCTGATGCCCGGCGTGGTCGACTCGCACGTGCACGTGAACGACCCCGGCCGCACCGAGTGGGAAGGGTTCACCTCCGCGACCCGGGCGGCCGCGGCCGGCGGGGTCACCACGATCATCGACATGCCGCTCAACAGCATCCCGCCGACCTGCGACGTACCGGCGCTGGAGCTGAAGCGGAAGACCGCGGCGAGCCAGGCGTACGTCGACGTCGGCTTCTGGGGCGGCGCGATCCCGGGCAACCTCGCTCAACTGCGGCCACTGCACGAAGCCGGTGTCTTCGGCTTCAAGTGCTTCCTCCTGCACAGCGGAGTCGACGAGTTCCCGCCGCTCAGCCAGGCCGAGCTGGAGCCGGCCATGCGCGAGCTCGCGGCCTTCGACGGCCTGCTCATCGTGCACGCCGAGGACGCCCACCGGATCGACCACGCACCATCGCCGAACGGCGCGAGCTACCAAGCCTTCCTGCAGTCCCGGCCGCGCGAGGCGGAGAGCGCCGCCGTGGCCGGTGTCATCGAGCTCGCCCGCCGGACCGGCTGCCGCGTGCACATCCTGCACGTGTCCTGCGCCGACGTCCTCCCAATGATCGCCCGGGCCCGAGAATCGGGTGTCCGGATCACCGCGGAGACCTGCCCGCACTACCTGACCTTCAGCGCGGAGGAGATCCCCGACGGCGCCACGCAGTACAAGTGCTGCCCGCCGATCCGGGAAGCCGCGAACCGCGAGCTGCTCTGGGACGGCCTGCGCGACGGCGTGATCGACCTCGTCGTGTCGGACCACTCGCCGTCCACGATCGAGCTCAAACGCCTCGACACCGGCGACTTCGGCGCGGCCTGGGGCGGGATCGCCTCCCTCCAGCTCGGCCTCTCCGCCGCCTGGACCGGGGCCCGCTCGCGCGGCTTCATCCTGTCCGACGTCGCACGCTGGATGTGCCAGGCGCCCGCCGTACCGCACAAGGGCCGGATCGAGACCGGGTACGACGCCGACTTCTGCGTCTTCGCCCCGGACGAGACGTTCGTGGTGGACGCGAGCACCCTGCACCACAAGAACGCCATCACCCCGTACGACGGACGCCGGCTGGACGGCGTCGTCCACAGCACCTGGCTGCGCGGCGCCCCCGTCGACATCGACGCCGGCCCCCGCGGCCGGCTGCTGACCCGAGGAGAAACCCGATGACAGCCCCGCGTTACTACTCACCCAGCGGCGGGCTGCCGGCGCAGACCGACCTCACCACCGACCGCGCCGTCTTCACCGAGGCGTACGCCGTCCTGCCGCGCGGCACCATGCGCGACATCGTCACCAGCCGGTTGCCGTTCTGGAACGACACGCGGCTGTGGGTGATCGCGCGGCCGTTGTCCGGGTTCGCCGAGACGTTCTCGCAGTACATCGTGGAGGTCGCGCCGGGCGGCGGCAGCGACAAGCCGGAGACCGACCCCGCCGCCGAGGCCGTCGTGTTCGTTGTCGAGGGCAACGTGACGCTGACGGTCGCCGGCGAGAAGCACGACCTCGGGCCCGGCGGGTACGCGTTCCTGCCGCCGGCGTCCGACTGGACGCTGCACAACACCAGCGAACAGGTCGCGCGGTTCCACCTGGTCCGGAAGGCGTACGAGCGGGTCGAGGGGATCGACGTACCCGAGCCGTTCGTCACCAACGAGGTGGACGTCGAGGGTGTGGAGATGCCGGACACCGAGGGCCGCTGGAAGACGCAGCGGTTCGTCGACCCGGACGACGTACGCCACGACATGCACGTCAACATCGTCAGCTTCGAGCCGGGCGGCGTGATCCCGTTCCCGGAGACGCACGTGATGGAGCACGGCCTCTACGTCCTCGAGGGCAAGGCCGTCTACCTGCTGAACAAGGACTGGGTCGAGGTCCAAGAGGGCGACTTCATGTGGTTGCGCGCCTTCTGCCCCCAAGCCTGCTACGCCGGCGGACCCGGCCGGTTCCGCTACCTCCTCTACAAGGACGTCAACCGGCACCCGAAGCTGACCCTCTGAGCCGATGCAGTTCGACAGGAGGTGTCCGGCGATCGAGCCTGATACCCCGCGGACGCAGGCGGGAGTGTGCCGGCAGTGGGCGTATACGTCCTGTCGGTTTGCATCCCAACGGCATCAGAGGCTGATCGTCACCGGGCGCTGGGGCGGGCTGAGCGGGTCGGTGGCCAGGCGCGCGTGCCGCTCGACGTCGTACCGGGTGCCGTCGTACGCGAGTCGCTGGCGCTCCAGGCCCTCGTAGAGGAAGCCCGCGCTGCCGGCCACCCCGCACGAGGCCGGGTTGTTCAGCCGGTGGCCGAGCTCGAGCCGGTAGAGGCCGGCCTCCTGGTGGGCCCAGTTGGCGAGGGCGCGGAGCGCGTCGCGGGCGATGCCCTGGCCGCGGACCTCCGCGAGCGTCCAGTACCAGGTCCAGCCGACCTGGTGCCGGTCGATGTTTGTCACCGCTACACATCCGATCGGGTGATCCTCGGCGTCCGCCACGGCGTACACGTGGCCGTTGTCCAGGTCGGCCACCCGCCCGATCCAGTCGACGGCCGACGCCGTGTCCACGATCCCGCCCTGGTTCACCATCTCGGGATCCTGGTGCGCCGCCGACAACCGCAGCGCGTCCGCCGTCCGCCACCGCCGAAGATCCAGCTGCCCCAGCGCATATCCCATCCATCGAATCTACCGCCGACGCCGCCTGGGCAAACCCTCTCCCGGCGCGTACACCCGTCCGCGCGCGGGCCGGACCCGGCCGGGGCAGGATAGGCGCATGGCATATCTGGATTTCAGGGATCAGGTCGTCGTGGTCACCGGCGCGAGCAGCGGGATCGGCGCAGCGGCGGCGGTCGGGTTCGCCGAGACCGGGGCGACGGTCGCGCTGCACTACCACCGCAACGCCGACGGCGCGAAGCACACGCTGGGCGCCGTCCAGACCGCCGGCGGTACGGCGACCGTCCACCAGGCCGACCTGGCCGACCCGGTGTCGGCGGGCAAGCTGATCGACGACGTGCTGGCCGAGCACGGCCGGATCGACGTGCTGGTGAACAACGCCGGTGACCTGGTCAACCGCTCGCCGGTGAGCGAGGTGCCGGACGAGGAGTTCCACCGGATCCTGGACGTGAACCTGACCTCGGTGTTCGCGCTCTCCCGCCGGATCGTGCCGGTGTTCCGGACCCAGGGCGGCGGCGCCATCGTCAACGTCACCTCGATCGCCGGCCGGCACGGCGGTGGCGGCGGGTCGGTCGTGTACGCGACCAGCAAGGGCGCGGTCAGCACGTTCACCCGCGGCCTGGCCAAGGAGCTCGCCCCCGAGGGGATCCGGGTCAACGCCATCTCACCCGGCGTGATCAAGACGCCGTTCCACGACCGGCACACCGGCGAGGAGCAGCTGAACGGCATGATCGGGACCATCCCGATGGGCCGCACCGGGACCCCGCACGAGTGCGTCGGCACCATCCTGTTCCTCGCCTCGGACGCGATGAGCTCCTACGTCACCGGCCAGATCATCGAGGTCAACGGCGGCCAACTGATGCCCTAGGCAACTGAGCGGCGGTCAGCCCGTCGCCTGCGGCCGGAAGAGCGCGTTGTGGTCCAGCGCTTCGCCGGTCGGCTGATATCCGAGCTCACTGAGTACGGCGTGCAGGCGCGCACTCGCCTCCGGGCGCTTGTCCTCGACCAGCACAGCCCGTGGTCGCAACCGCGTCAGCGTGTGCGTCGCCCCGGCCAGCGCAGCGGTTTCGCCACCCTCGATGTCCACTTTCACGACATCCAGCCGATCGAGCCCGTGCTCCCGGGCCCAGTCGTCCAGCCTGACTACCGGAACCTCCTGCACCACGGTCCCGTCGCCGTAGAGGGATCGCACACCGGCGTCAGCCTCGTCGTACCGGCTGTCCGCCCGGAGCGCCGCGTAGCTCTCCCGCTCCCCGAGCGCCGCCGGCACCACGTCCACCTGCACGCCGTTGCGCTCCGCGGCGGCGTGCAGCTTGGCCAGGCAATCGGCGGCGGGCTCGAAGGCGATCACGCGGCCGCCACCCAGTTGCTTCAAGCGGCTGGCCGCGGTGAGCGCGTGCAGCCCGATGTTCGCTCCTACGTCGAGCACGACGTCGCCCTGTCGCAACTCGCTCAGCAGGAATCGGCGGACCGCGGGTTCGTAGCGACCTGCGTAGTAGAGGACTGCCTGCAGGTTGTCCCGCAGATCCAGGTCGAGTCGCAGGCCCTGGCGTCGTACCGAGACGCTCGGAGTCGACCAGTCCGGTGAGACCTTCACGAGCCAGGGGTTGGCGTCGGCCAGGCGCGGGGAGATGCGCAGGGCGACGCGATGGACGCCGCTGTCGGTGAGGCCCTCGACAGCACCGGCCAGTCGGGCGGTTCGGCGGGCAGCCTGCGGACCCAGCGCACGCCCGAGGACGTGCGCTGAGCGCCACAGCAGTTGGGTCACCTACGCCTGGTACCCGATCACGGCCGGGTTACTGCGAGAGGGTGCGATAGCGATGGGCGGAGAGGGGGAGGAAGACGGCAATCAGGACGAGGGGGGAGATGACTGCCGCGACCTCCGCATGGGTGCCGATCCAGGTGGCTGTCGCCGACGGGTCCGGGTTGCCGAACAGGGCTCGGGACGCGGTTGCCGTTGCGGACAGCGGGTTCCACTGGGCGATGGTGCCGAGCCAGTTGGGCATCGTGGAGGTGGCGACAAAGGCGCTGGAGAGGAAGCCGATCGGCCAGACCAGCACCTGCACGACTGTCACGCTCTGCGCGTTCTTCACCGACAGCCCGATGAAGATCCCGACCCACAGCAACGCGAACCGCAGCAACAGCAGCAACCCGAAGGCCGCCAACGCCGCCGGCAGCCCCTCATGCCAGCGCCAGCCGAGCGCGAGCCCGGCCGCGGCCAGCACGATCAGCGTGACCACCGAGTCGAGCATGTCCGCGATGCACCGGCCCATCACCACGGCCGTCGAGCTCATCGGCAGTGACCGGAACCTGTCCGTCACCCCCTTGTCCTTGTCCGTGGTCACCGCCGTCATCGTGCCTTCGAGCCCGAAGAGCATCGCCAGCGCGAAGATCCCGGGCACCAGCAGTTCGTAGTACGACTCGCCCTCGGGGAAGTCCATCGCCCCGCCGAGCAGGCTGCCGAACATCAGCAGCATCAGCACCGGGAACAACCAGTTGAAGACGATGAGGCCCGGCTGGTTCCGCCAGTGCGTCAGCGTCCGCCGCGCGATCGTCCAGCTGTCCGCCAAGGTCCACCCGAGCGCCGTCATGCCGCCACCTCCGGTCCGGTCAGGTGCAGGAACACTTCGTCCAGGGTCGGTCTGCGCAGCGTGATGTCCTCCGGTTCGATCTTTGCCTCGTGCAACGAATTCGCAATCGTCACCAGCGCCCGGGTGCGGTCCTTCACCGGCACACTGATCCGTACGTCGGTCACCCGGATCTCCCCGTCGGCCAAGGGCTCGGCCAGGGCGAGCACCCTCGGCACGTCGGCCGGATCCGTGAGCACCAGGTCCAGCCAGTCGGACCCGAGCTGGGTCTTCAGCTCGTCCGGGGTGCCTTCGGCCACCACCTTCCCGGCCTTGAGCATCGAGATCCGGTTCGCCAGCTGATCCGCCTCCTCCAGGTACTGCGTGGTCAGCAGCACTGTCGTCCCACCGTCGACCAACTGCCGGACGGCGTTCCACACCTCGATCCGGCCCGCCGGGTCCAGCCCGGTGGTCGGCTCGTCGACGAACAGCACCGACGGCGCCACGATCAGGCTGGCCGCCAGGTCGAGCCGCCGCCGCATCCCGCCGGAGTACTTCGTCACCGCCTGCCCGGCCGCCTCGGTCAGGCTGAACCGCTCGAGCAGCTCGTCCGCCCGCCGGACCGCGGCCGCGTGGCCCAGGTGGTTCAGCCGGCCGAACATGACCAGGTTCTGCCGGCCGGTCAGCATCTCGTCGACCGCCGCGTACTGGCCGACGAGGCCGATCCGGCGCCGTACCTCGGCGCCTTGCCGGCGAACGTCGTACCCCGCGATCGTCGCGGTGCCGGAGTCCATCTCGAGCAGTGTGGACAGGATCCGCACCGCTGTCGTCTTGCCGGCGCCGTTGGGGCCGAGCAGGCCCGTCACGGTGCCGGCCGTGACCTCCAGGTCGAAACCGTTCAGACCTGCCCCCTCGGTGCCGCCCTTGTAGTTCTTCCGTACGCCGACGGCCTCGATCACACGTTCCGTAGTCACTTCCTACCTCTCGCCGAATTGATCGTAGGGTGTACCGTACACCGTACGACTCGGGTACGATGCGGTCAACGACGAGCGGTTGGAGTTTGTTCCCTTGAGTCCGAAGAAGTCGGCCGCGCCCGATCCGGCGCGCAGTCTGGCGCTGCTGTGGGGCAGTCACACCAAACCCGGCCGGTCCGGCCTGACCGTGCGCTCGATCGTCGGCACCGCGATCGAGCTCGCCGACGCGCACGGACTCGACGCGGTGTCCATGCGGACCGTGGCGGAGCAGCTGAAGGTCGGCACGATGTCGCTCTACACGCACGTCCCGGGCAAGGGCGAGCTGACCGACCTGATGTTCGACAGTGTGTACGGCGACCTGTACGCCGACGTCGACGAGCCCGCCCGGCAGTCAGGAGGCTGGCGAGGTGCGCTGGAATTCATCGCTCAGCGCAACTGGGACGTGCTGGTGAAGCATCCGTGGATCCACGAGGTCCCGACCATGCGGAACGCGCTCGGGCCCAACATCACCCTGAAGTACGAAGCCGAGCTCCGTCCGCTGGACGGGCTCGGCCTGACCGATGTGGAGATGGACTCCGCGCTGACGCTCGTGCTCACCCACGTCCACGGCACCGCTCGCGCCGGCGCGGAGCAACTCCGCACGCAGCGCGAGACCGGTCTGTCCGACCAGGAGTGGTGGCGTGAGATCGCACCCACGCTCACCTACGTCATGGCCGGTGCGGCCGACCGATTCCCGGTGGCCGGCCGCGTCGGCACCTCGGTCGGCGAGCACTTCCAGTCCGTCATCGATCCGGCGCATGCGCTGCAGTTCGGACTGACCCGCATCCTGGACGGGATCGAGCTGCTGATCGCTAGCCGTTGAGCAGATCCTCGAACGGCGTGGGGTTCTCGTACGGGTCGGTCTGGGCCGGGGTCTCGTGGTGGAGAGCCGCCACCAACTCGGTCGCGGCCTGCGCGATCCGGGTGCGGAGCTTGGTGGCGCCGCTGCCCCAGTCGGTGGAGGCGGCGTACACACCGGTCGCGACCGGGAGCGCCTTCAGGTAGGCGAACAGCGGCCGGAGGCCGAAGTCGAGCACCAGGGAGTGCCGCTCGGTGCCGCCGGTCGCGGCGAGCAGGACCGGCTTGCCGGCCAGCGCCTTGTCGTCGAGGACGTCGAAGAACATCTTGAACAGCCCGCTGTACGACGCGCTGAACGTCGGCGTCACCGCGATCAAAGCGTCGGCCTTCGTGACCGTGTCGAGCACCTTGCCGAGCTCGGCGGTCGGGAAGCCCGTGAGCAGGTTGTTGGTCAGGTCGTGCGCGTGGTCACGCACCTCGATCAGCTCGACCCGCGACGCGATCCCGCGACCGGACAGCTCGTCACGCACCGCGGCGGCCAGCTGGTCGGCGAGCAGCCGGGACGACGAAGGGGTCGTCAGCCCGGCCGTCACCACGGCGATCACACGCTCGGTCATACCGTCGGCTCATTGATCGTCTCCAGGTCGCGCGCCCGCTCGGCCGCGGCCTTCAGGGAGGCGTGGGTCGGCGCGTCCGGCACGTGGGCCGGCTTCTTCGCGGCGAACTCCTTGCGCAGCACCGGGACGACCTCTTCGCCGAGGATGTCCAGCTGCTCCAGCACGGTCTTCAACGGCAGCCCGGCGTGGTCGATCAGGAACAGCTGCCGCTGGTAGTCACCGAAGTGCTCCCGGAAGGTCAGCGTCCGCTCGATCACTTCCTGCGGGCTCCCGACCGTCAACGGCGTCTCCCGGCTGAAGTCCTCCAGCGACGGGCCGTGCCCGTACACCGGCGCGTTGTCGAAGTACGGCCGGAACTCCCGGACCGCGTCCTGGGAGTTCTTCCGCATGAAGACCTGGCCGCCGAGCCCGACGATCGCCTGGTCCGCGGCGCCGTGCCCGTAGTGCTCGAACCGGCTCCGGTACAGCTCGATCATCCGCTTGGTGTGCGTGACCGGCCAGAAGATGTTGTTGTGGAAGAACCCGTCGCCGTAGTACGCCGCCTGCTCGGCGATCTCGGGCGACCGGATCGACCCGTGCCAGACGAACGGAGGAACGCCGTCCAGCGGTCGAGGCGTCGCCGTGAAGCCCTGCAGCGGCGTCCGGAACTTGCCCTCCCAGTCGACCACGTCCTCACGCCACAGCCGGCGCAGCAGCGCGTAGTTCTCCACCGCGAGCCCGATGCCGTTGCGGATGTCCTGGCCGAACCACGGGTACACCGGGCCGGTGTTGCCGCGACCCATCATCAGGTCGACCCGGCCGTCGGCCAGGTGCTGCAGCATCGCGTAGTCCTCGGCGATCTTCACCGGGTCGTTGGTGGTGATCAGGGTGGTCGCGGTGGACAGCACGATCTTCGACGTCTTCGCCGCGATGAACCCGAGTTGCGTGGTGGGGGAGGACGGGACGAACGGCGGGTTGTGGTGCTCACCCTGCGCGAACACGTCCAGGCCCACCTCCTCGGCCTTCAGCGCGATCGCGACCATGGCCTTGATCCGCTCGGCCTCACTCACCGTGTGACCGGTGGTCGGGTCCTCGGTCACGTCGCCGACGCTGAACACACCGAACTGCATCTGTCCTCCTCCAGGGCTCCAGTAGTTCACTATTAAACTACTTATGACCCTCACAACGCCAATCCATGGTCGGGGCATTCCCCGCTCTTGTCAGGTCGGGTCCATGTGGTGAAACTCGGTCCCGCCACGCGAAACCTCACCGCCCCGAGGAGCGTTCATGCCACACCGCCCGACCCGTCGCGCCCCGCTCCATCACCGTCGGCCTGCAGGGCCTGACGTCCGAGGGCAGCGGTCTCCCGCGGGACTTCCAGGGCGACCTCGAGAACGCGACGCAGCTACTGGGTCAGCGCCCGCCGATCCCCGACCTGTACGCCGCCCAGCGTCAACTCAGACGCGGTGGGGCCTGAGCAAGTCGTCGTCGCCGGTCAGCGCCGCCGCGATCCGGCGGTGCTTGCCGGCCTCGTCGGGGCGCGACTGCCGCTCGAGCGTCCGCGCCAGCATCAGGTGCGCGTAGTACTCGGTCGGCTCCCGCTCGATGACCTCCAGCAGGTGCTCCTCGGCCGGCTTCAGCAAGGCCGCGTGGTAGTAGGCACGGGCGAGCAGCAGCCGCGTGCCGACGTCGTCCGGGGTCTCCTCCACGACCGGCCGCAGGGCACGGATCGCGCCGCGGTAGTCCCGCTCGTCGAAGTATTGCTGGCCGAGCCCGTAGCTCAACGCACGCAGGTCTTCCATCGCGAGAACCTCCTGTCTGGTGGGGACAAGACAGGAACGCCCCGGCCCGCGGAGCTATTCCGTGGGCCGGGGCGCCGGGTCGGGGTCAGGCCGCGTCGAGAGTGGCGACCTGCTCCGGGGTGAGCTCGAGGTCCAGAGCGGCGTACGAGTCGAGGATCGTCTCGGGCCGGCTGGAGCCGGGGATCGGGATGACGTACGGCGACCTCGCCAGCATCCACGCCAGCGTGACGCGCTGCGGGCTGACGCCGAGCTCGTTCGCGAGCTGGTGGAACGCGGGGTGCTTGGCCCCGAGCTCACCGGCGTTCGAGATGCCGCCGAGCGGGGACCAGGGCAGGAACGCGATCCCGAGCTGGTCGCAGAACTCGAGCTCGGGCTCGCTGGACCGGAAGGCCGGCGAGAACTGGTTCTGCACCGAGACGAGCCGGCCGCCGAGGATCTCGTTGGCCTGCTGGATCTGCGCCGGGTTCGCGTTCGAGATCCCGGCCATCCGGATCTTGCCCGCGTCGAGCAGGTCGCGGATCGCGCCGATCGACTCCTCGTACGGCGTGTTCGGGTCTGGCCGGTGGAACTGGTACAGCCCGATCGCGTCCACGCCGAGCCGCTTCAGCGACGCGTCGGCCGCCTCCTTCAGGTGCTGGGGCGAGCCGTCGAGCGTCCACCGCCCGTCACCCGGCCGCAGGTGCCCGCCCTTGGTCGCGACCAGGACGCGGGAGGTGTCACCGCCGTACGACGCCAGCGCCTTGGCGATCAGGGACTCGTTGTGTCCGACGTCGGTCGCGGTCAGGTGGTACGCGTCCGCGGTGTCGATCAGGGTGATGCCGGCGTCGAGCGCGGCGTGGATGGTCGCGATCGACCGGGCCTCGTCGGGCCGGCCCTCGATCGACATCGGCATCGCGCCGAGGCCGATCCCGCTGACCTCCACGTCGCCGATCCGGCGTGTCTTGTTCGTCTGAGCTGCCATGCCGTCAAGCCTTGCGCGCCGCCACTCAGACTTCCAACAGGAATCTTCGCAAACACCCAGCACTCCAGTTGCTGAATCTTTGGCGACTTCCCGTCAATGAGTGACATTACGGACGAGACATACGTAAGAATGTGACTTTACCCGACCCCCGAGCGCAGCGAGGGGGTCGTCAGTCTCGTGATTGGAGCTCCGCCCGTGCCTCCACCGCCAACACGTCGTACTTTCCTTCAGCTCACCGGGCTCAGCGCTGCGAGTGTCGCGCTGGGCGTGTCCGCGCCGGCGAGTGCGGACGCCACCCCTGGGCGTCCGATTCCGTCCGGTGCGTTCGCGCTCGGTGTCGCCTCCGGTGACCCGCGACCCGATGGTTTCGTCCTCTGGACCCGGCTTGCCCCTACGCCGTTGGCCGCCGACGGGCACGGCGGGATGCGTGCCGACCACGTGCCGGTGCAGTACGAGGTGGCCGAGGACAGCTCCTTCAAGCGAGTCGTACGGCGTGGGCTCGCCATCGCGACGCCGGAGCTTGCGCACGCCGTACATCCCGAGGTGCGTGGGCTGCGGCCGGAGCGCGAGTACTTCTACCGCTTCCGCGCCGGCGCCGAGCTCAGCCCGGTCGGCCGCACGAAGACGCTGCCGGTGCACGGCTCGCGGTTCAGCTTCGCGACTGCTTCGTGCCAGGCCTGGTACCACGGCTACTTCCCGGCGTACCGGGACATCGCCCGCCGGGCGCCGGACGCGGTGTTCTTCCTCGGCGACTACACCTACGAGTACGGCATCGTTGCTGGCGGCAACCTCTGGCGGGAGGGCGTGACGGTCGGCCCCGAGCACGGGGTGGAGATCGAGACCCTCGAGCAGTACCGGCTGCGGTACAGCCTGTTCAAGACCGACCCGGACCTGCAGGCGGCGCACGCGGCGGCGCCGTGGCTGAACGTCTGGGACGACCACGAGGTGCAGAACAACTACGGCGCGGCGAACTCGATCTACGGGATCCCGCCGGAGCTGTTCGTGCATCGCCGGGCGGTCGCCTACCGGGCCTTCTACGAGAACCTGCCGATCGGGCTCGGCAGCCTGCCCGAGGGCCCGGACACCCAGGTCTACCGGCGGTACGACGTCGGGACGCTCGCCCGGCTCAACCTGCTCGACAACCGGCAGTACCGCGATCCAGTGCCGGTGGACGAGGCCGACCGGCAGTCCGAGCAGCGCACCATCCTGGGCGCCGAGCAGGAGAAGTGGCTGTACGACGGACTGCGGCGATCCCGCGCGACCTGGAACGTCCTTGCCGGCGGTGTCGTCCTCACCGCGATTACCGACGACCGGATCGAGCAATGGGACGGCTACCCGGCCAACCGGCGCCGGCTGCTCGCGGAACTGCAGCGGGCCGGGAACGCGGTCATGCTCACCGGGGACATCCACCGGCACGTGGCGTCCGAGCTGAAGGCGGACTTCGCGGACCCGGCCTCGCCGACGATCGGCGTCGAGCTGGTGTGCTCGTCGATCGGGTCCGACGGGGACGGCGCAGACACCGACCAGTACGCGAAGGACTGGCTCCAGCACCCGTACGTGAAGTTCTACAACGCCCGGCGCGGCTACGTGCACACGACGCTGACCCGGTCCGAGCTGACCGCGGAGTTCGTCAACTTCCCGTACATCGAGGCCGACGCGAACGCCGAACCGCGGGTGGCCGCGGCGTTCCGCTCGCCGGCCGGCGCGCCCCGTCTGGAGGCCCTGTGATGAACCGCCCGCCCGCCATCTCCCACCTGACCGGCAGCGGCCAGCTCGGCACCATCACCCTCGACTGGAAACCGGTCTCGTGGGAAACGGTCGTCGACCACTACGCGGTGTACGTGCTGACCGGCGGCTCCTACGAGCCGGCCGGCAAGACCGTCTACCCGCACTTCGTCCACCGCGGCCTCGGCTTCACCGGCGTGACCCGGACGTACCGGGTCGTGACGGTCGATGCTGCGGGCAACAGGTCGAAGCCGTCGGCAACAGTTGCCGCGACCAACCTGACCTCGGTCGCGATCTCGGGCGTCCCGGTCGCGACCGTGGGGGCCTTCGACGGCAAGGGATCCGAGCTCGCCCTGTCGCCGAACGGCTACGCGAGCTACCCGGCACGGTTCCCGGCGGATGTCGACTACACGTTCGGTACGTCGACACCGTCGGCCGACTGGTCGTACCTGCTGCCGGGGCCGGCCGACAAGTGGGCCGGGTCGAAGAACCACAGGGCGACGTTGCGGTTCGACCTGGCCGCCGTACCGGACCAGGATCTCGACCTGGCGTTGTGGCTGATCGACAGCCACGCCAGCCTGGCCGGCACCGCCGTACTGACGGTCAACGGGACCCAGGTCGGCCGGTTGACGTTCGCCAACGGCGCCACCAAGGGGTCGACGATTGCCGACAGCACCTATCCGGGCTCGCCGCTGAAGCCGTCGTACCTCGAGCAGCCGCTGTCCCGGACCCTCTTCAAGCAGGGGCCGAACGCGATCGAGCTGCTGAAGGACAACGGCTCCTGGCTCGCGTACGACGCCCTCGGCCTCTTCGCGCGGAAGTAGCCCACCGGGGACCCCGGGCGGTCGCCCGGGGTCCCCGGTGGATGCCGGCATTCAGGCGGTGAGTGTCCTGCGAGTTAATGGTCCAATGCAGACTGACGAACGAGTACGACGGGCGCGGCCGGACGACGTGCCGGCGATCGTGGAACTGGTCTACGGCCTGGCCGAGTACGAGCGGGCGCCCGACGAGTGCAGGCTGACCGCCGGGCAACTGCAGACCGCGCTGTTCGGTCCGGAGCCGAAGGTGTTCTGCCACGTCGCCGAGCACGAGGGCATGGTGGCCGGCTGCGCCATCTGGTTCCTGAGCTTCTCCACCTGGCGTGGGGTCCACGGCATCTACCTCGAAGACCTCTTCGTCCGCCCCGAAACCCGCGGTACCGGCCTCGGCAAGGCCCTCCTGGTCGCCCTCGCGCAGGAGTGCGTCCGCAACGACTACGAACGCCTCGAATGGTCCGTCCTCGACTGGAACACCCCCGCCATCGACTTCTACAAGTCCCTCGGTGCTCACCCACAAGACGAATGGACCACCTACCGCCTCACCGACGAGGCCCTCACCCGCCTGGGTTCGTGACACCCGCGGTTGCAACTTCCTGCAATCGGAGCGAAAGGGGCAGCGGGATCGCGCCGATCAGGGCAAGATAGGGCGGCTGTCGGTTCGAGCGCCGGGGTGGGGTTGGGGACATGGGTGGGGAGTTGCGGGTCACGGAGGTGGACGGGGTTCCCGTCTACTGGGTGCCTGGTGAGCAGCGGATGCGGGCCGGGTTGTGGTTCCGGGTGGGGATGGCGGACGAGACGCTGCCCACCCACGGCTGGCTGCATCTGCTCGAACACCTTGCCCTGCACGGGCGGGACACGATCCGTACGCCGGTCAACGGACACGTCGGCATGCTGCACACCAGCTTCGACGTGGAAGGCGAGCCCGACGACATCGCCGCGTTCCTGCAGCAGACCTGCCGGTGGCTGACCGATCCGGACTTCACCGACCTGGAGCACGAGCAGCGCGTTCTCCGGGCCGAAGGCGCCACGCGTGGTGCCGGCGCGGTGGCGACGCACCTGCTGTGGCGCTACGGAGCGCAAGGCCCCGGCTTGGCGGGGTACGACGAGTTCGGGCTGTACACCGCCGAAGCGGATCGCCTGCGTGCGCTCGCGGCGGACATCTACACCCGCGGCAACGCCGTACTGGCCCTCACGGGCCCACCGCCGGCGGGTCTGCGGTTGCCGCTCAAGGACGGCACGCGCTGGCCGGCCAACCGCGCGACGCCGTGCGATCAGCCGATGCCGGGTGGGTTCTCGGGACCCGAGGGCTCGGTCGCGTTGTCAGGTGTGGTGCCGCGTTCGACCGCGGCTGCCACCTTGACGCGGGCCCTGCGGCGCGGGCTCGAGGGCGGCTTCCGGCACGGCGCCGGAGTGGGCTACAGCGGTTGGTCGTCGTACGAGCTCGTGGATGCCGATCACGCGATGATCAGTGCGGGGATGGACATCCTGCCCGAGGCGCTGCCGACCGTCGTCTCCGAGACCACGACCGTGCTGCGCCGGCTTCGGGACCGCGGTCCTGACCCGACTGAGCTGCGCGACGACCTGGACCAGGAGCTCCGGCGGATCAAGGCCGAGCCGGCCGAGAACTGGCTGCCGTACCTGGCCGCCCGCGACGTGCTGCTCGGACGCCCGCCGACGGACCGCGACCAGCTGGCGTCCGAGGTCGACGCCGTGACCGCCGACGACGTCCGTGCGGCCGCCCGCGCGATGTGGAGCAGCCTGCTGGTGTCGGTGGACCCCGCCGGCAGTCGCGATCCCCAGTTGAGCTGGCACGGTGGCCCGCCGCGGGTCAGTGTGCCGTTGGGGCAACAGTTCAAGCACGTCGGTCGACCGGTGGCCACGGCCACGCTGACTGTGGGCCGCAGTGGCGCCCATGTCGAGACCACCACGGGCGAGACCTCGGCGTCGTACGACGAATTGGCTGCCGTCGTCGCCTACCCCGACGGCGGACGGTTGCTGATCCGGCGGGACGGCTACCAGCTTCCGATCGAGCCCGCGCTGTGGAAGGACGGACAGCAGGCGGTCGCAACGGTCGACGCCGCGGTGCCGGTCGCGCTGCGGGTGCCGATGCCGGCCCGCGAGCCCGACGCGATCCCGCGGAGCTCAGTGACTCGGCGGGACAAGGCGGCGTACTGGCTGAAGCGGCCGACTCTCTGGGTCCTCGCCGCCCTGGTCGGTGCGGTCGCGCTGGGGCTGGCGACCGGGATGTCGTTCGGTGACCTGCCGCCCGCCACGTTCGTCGTCCTGGTGATAGGCGTCGTTGTGGCCTACCGCGAACACCGCAAGAAGTGAGGTGCTCCCGATGAAGTGGCGACGGAAAACGCCTCCTCCGCCCACGATGGTCCTCGATCCGTGTCTGGGCGATCTCACGGCCCGGCGGCTGTACGACGCCCTCGAGAACCGCGAGTGGTCCACCGCCCGCGCCGTACTGGCCGCTGCCGATCACCCTGACGACCGCGCGTTCTACCTCGATGTCTGCGGCGCCGTCCCCGGCGTACAGGTCTGGATCGGGCACCACACGCCCGACGACAACCTGGCGCAGCTGGTTCGCGGTGCGCACGCCGTGCACTGGGCCTGGGACGCCCGCGGCGGCTACGGCGCGCAGTACACCTCCCGCGATCGGTTCGAGCTCTTCTTCGAGCGACTCCGGCTCGCCGAGTCGTACCTGTACGACGTGATCAGCCGCGACCCGGACGAGGTGTCCGCGTGGGCCTTCCTGATCCGTACGGCGCGGGGACTGCAGCTGCCGCTGGACGACGGTGAGTTCCGGTACCGGGAAGCGACGAAGCGGCACCCGAGCCACTGGAAGGCGAACCACGAGTGGATGCAGACCCTCTGCAAGAAGTGGTTCGGCAGTGACGAGTGGATGCACCAGTTCGCCCGGGACACCGCGACCCGCAGCCCGGACGGCAGCATGGTGCACGCCCTCGTCGCGCTCGCTCACCTCGAGATCACTGTCGAGCTGGACGCGAACCAGACGACCGGCTACATGACCCAGCCGAACGTCCGGGCCGACCTGCGGACCGCGGCCGAGCACTCGATCTGGCACCCGGCCGCCGACCTGCGCCCCGGCTCGGCCGCTCCGCTGAACATCTTCGCCCTGGCCTTCAGCCTGAGCGAGGATCCCGCGGCCGCGGCAGCTGTCTTCCGGCAGCTCGGCGAGCGCCCGACCGAGCAGCCCTGGGGCTACCTCGGCGGCGACCCCGGCCAGAGATTCCTCGAAGCCCGATCCCGCGCCACCGCCGGCTCCTGATCCGTCAGTCCCGGCGCTTGCGCTGCTGCTTGGTGAGGTACATGGCCTGGTCGGCGGTGTGCAGGAGGGTGTCGAGGTCGGTGGTCTCGGGGGTGATCGGGGCGGTGCCGATGCTGGTGCTGACCTGGACGGTGATGTTGGGGAGCGGCCGGCTCACGGCGGTCTCGAGGCGGCCGATCAGGGCGGCCAGGTCGTCGTCGGCGATGTCCTCGGCGAGGACGGCGAACTCGTCGCCGCCGAGACGCGCGACGGTGTCGCCGTGGCGGACCTCGCTCGCCAGCCGGGCGGCGATCTCCTGCAACGCCCGGTCGCCGGCCTCGTGACCGTAGCTGTCGTTGACCAGCTTGAAGTGGTTGAGGTCGCAGAACAGCAGGGCGCCGCGACGGCCGGTGGCGCGAGTCCGCTCCAGCGCGGCCGCGAACCGGTGCTGCAGGAGACGACGGTTCGGCAGGCCGGTCAGTGGGTCGTGGGCGGCGTGGTGGCGGAGCTCGCGCTCGGCGTCCTTGCGGGCGGTCACGTCGTCGATCTGGATCAGCAGGATCCGCGGCTGCCCCTTGGCGCCGACGATGGCCGCCGTACCGCCGAGCCAGATGTCGTTGCCGGCCGGCGGCGAGAAGATCCGCTCGAACCGGTACGTCCCATTGCCGGCGGCCACCTTCTCGAGCTCCTCCCGGGACAGCGACGGGTCCTCGTCACGCAGGAAGTCCAGCAGCCGGGCGCCGACCAGCTGGTCGGCGGTGTACCCGGTGATCCGGCAGAAGGCGTCGTTCACGCGCAGGATCCGGCCGGCCTCGGGCCCGTCGACGGCGATCGTCGCCATCCCGTTGCCGGCGCCCTCGAACACCATCCGGAACGTGGTCTCGCTGGCCTCCAGCCGGGACTTCTCGGCCAGCAGCTGATCGGTCAGCCGGGCCTTGTCGATCGCCAGCCCGGCCTGGGTGGCGAAGATCTCCAGCAGCTCCCGGTGGATCGGGCCGGGCCGTCGCTGGTCCTCCGGCAGGTCGACCGCCAGCATGCCGACCAGGTCGCCGGCCGGTGAGTACAGCGGTGCGAACAGGGCGTCCAGCGGATGCCAGGCGGCCGGGTCGTCGGACACCGGCACGTCGGGCACCCAGCCGATCACCTCGCCTTCCGGCAACCGCTCGTGCGGCACGAACCGGAGCCCGCCCCACTCGTCGGCGATCGCGAACTCGGCGTCGAAGATGTCCGCCGAGCTGATCGTCCCGAGCAGCGCCTCGCGGGCCTCCGGCGACCCGGCGACCGCGATCACCTCGAACTTCCCGTCCGGCTGCCGCAGGTTCAGGACCGCGATCCCGAACCCGAGCCCGGTCACGACGCCGTCGACGACCGCCTGCAGGGTTTCGGCCAGGCTGCGCCCCGCGCCCATCCGCGCGCTCACCTCGTACAGGCGCCGAACAGCCGTCAGCCGAACAGTCGGTTCGTTCTGCACGCGTCGAGCTTAGGCCGATCTCACCCGACGTGAGCAGCTGTAACCAGTGCTGATCCGGTTAAGCGTTTGTCAGAACCGGAGATCGGACAGTCCGCGGTAGCTCCGTTCGGCGGACTGCCAGGCGTCGGTGGGCTTGTCGTGCTCGACCAGCCACTGCTCGACCCCGCCCTCGGCGGCGTGGGCGAACATCGCGGCGAAGTCGAGCTTGCCGGCGCCGACGTCCTCCCACGAGCCGTCCTCGGCCATGTCCTTCACGTGCAGCGCGGGATACCGGCCCGGGTGGTTCCGGAAGTAGTGGATCGGGTCCTTGCCGCCGTTGACCACCCAGTACAGATCCAGCTCGAAGCCGAGCAGCTCCGGGTCGACCTCGAGCAGGATGTCGAACAGCACCTGCCCGTCGACCTCGTCGAAGTCCCGGCCGTGGTTGTGGAAGAGCAGCTTCAGCCCGGCGTCCCGAGCCGCCTTGCCCGCCTCGGTGAACGCGGCGGCCGCCGTACGGAAGCCCTCCACCGAGTGTTGCTCGGAGGGGATCGACGGTACGACGACCCACTTCGCTCCCAGCGTCCTGGCGTCGGCCAGCGCGCCGGCCCAGTCGTCGGACATCCGGTCGTACTTCACGTGCTCCAGCACGATCGACAGCCCGGCCTCGTCCGCGAAGGACCGGATCTTGTCCGGGGAGTGGCCGAACCGGCCGCTCACACCGACCGTGCGGTACCCGATGCCGGCCAGCCGCTTCAGCGTTCCCGGGTAGTCCTCGGCCAGCACATCCCGCATCGTGTACAGGTGCATCCCGATGCCGTCGGCGGGGATAGTCATACAGGCAGCTCCTCTGTCGCTAGATGACGTGCTCCTGGTACCGCTCCAATGCCAGGTCGAAGACCTCCTGACCGGGCGCGTCCCACAGCTTCTGGTTGAAGATCTCGACCTCGATCGGGCCGTCGTACCCGGCCGCGTCGCAGGCCTCGCGGAGCCGGCGCAGTTCGATCGAGCCGTCGCCCATCATGCCGCGGCCGAGCAGCGTGTCCTCCGGCAGCGGGACGACCCAGTCGCTCACCTGGTAGGACAGGATCCGCTCCCCGGCCCGCTCGATCTGCCGGTACACGTCCGCGTCCCACCACAGGTGGTACGCGTCCACGATCACGCCGACCTGCGTCGCCGGGAACTGCTCGGCCAGGTCGAGGGCCCCGGACAGCGACGACACCACGCACCGGTCCGAGCAGAACATCGGGTGCAACGCCTCGACCGCGAGCTTCACGCCACGTTCCTCGGCGTACGGCGCCAGCTCGGCCAGCCCGTCCCGGACCATCGCCCGGGCCCCGTCGATGTCCCGTGACCCGGCCGGCAGGCCGCCGCTGACGAGCACGAGCACGGAGGTCCCGATCGTCGCCGCCTCGTCGATCGCGCGGCGGTTGTCCTCGATCTTCGCCTTCCGCTCGACCGGGTCGGTCGCGGTGAAGAATCCGCTCCGGCACAGCGACGACACCTTCAGGCCGGCGTCCGCGACCAGCTTGGCCGCCTTGTCGACGCCGTACTCCTGGATCGGCTCGCGCCACAGGCCGATCCAGGACAGCTCGGCCTTCGCGCTGGCCGCCACGACGTCCTCGAGCGGCCAGTACTTCGTCGTCGCCTGGTTCAGGCTGTAGCGGCTCACGCGTTTACACCACCCACACGCAGCAGCTGACGGAACCGCGAGACGGCCAGCTCCGGATTCGTCAGTACGCCGGCTTGGTCGGCGAGCCGGAAGGTGTCCGCAAGGTGCGGCAGCGACCGCCCGGTCTGCAGGCCACCGACCATCGAGAACCCGGGCTGGTGGCCGTTCAGCCAGGCCAGGAAGGCGATTCCGGTCTTGTAGTAGTACGTCGGCGCCGAGAAGATCTGCCGGGACAGCGCAACGGTCGGCTCGAACACCTCGTCGTACCGCTGCAGGTCGCCGTCGTCGAGCGCCTTCAACGCGGCCGCGGCCGCCGGGGCGATCGCGGCGAAGATCCCGAGCAGCGCGTCGCTGTAGGCGTCGTCATCGCCCTTGATCAAGGCGGGGTAGTTGAAGTCGTCGCCGGTGTAGAGGCGCACGCCCTCGGGCAGCCGGTTGCGCAGGGCAACTTCACGCGAGGCCTCGAGCAACGAGACCTTGATGCCGTCGACCTTCGCGGTGTTGTCGCAGATCAGCTCGACCACCACGTCGGCGGCGGTGTCGAGCGAGTCGCTGCCCCAGTAGCCGTCGAGCGCGGGGTCGAACATGGCGCCCAGCCAGTGCAGGATCACCGGCCGGGAGGACTGGCTCAGCAGCCGGTCGTACACCTTCCGGTAGTCGTCCGGCGCGGTCGCCGCCGCGCACAAGGCCCGGCTGGCCATCAGGATCGGCTGTGCGCCGACCTCCTCGGCGACGGCCAGCTGCTCCTCGTAGGCGCCGATCACGGTCTCCAGCGAGTGGTTGCCCGCAGCAAGTTGATCCGTGCCGACGCCGACCGCGATCCGGCCGTTCGGGGCCTCCGTGGCGGACCGCCGGATCAGCTCCTGCGTCGCCGGCCAGTCCAGCCCCATCCCGCGTTGCGCGGTGTCCATCGCCTCGGCGACCGACAACCCGAGCGACCACAGGTGCCGCCGGAACTCCAGCGTGTGCTCCCAGTCGACCACGGCAGGCTGTCCCGGCGAGTTGTCGCCCAGGGGGTCCGCTACAACATGGGCTGCGGCAAAGGCCAGCCGCGACCGGGCCGGCTCGTAGGTGCCCTGGGCAACGGGCTCGCCCACCAGCCGGTAGGACGACAGGCCGCCGTCCAGCGGGAGCTCGAGCGAGAGCGTCACAGCTTGCCCTCGATGTCGAGCGGCGGCACCTCGAGCTTGCGGCCCTCGCGCCACGACTGCAGGCCGAGCTCGGCGAGCTGCACACCCTTGGCGCCCTCGACGAAGTCCCAGGTGAACGGCGCGTCGTCGACCACGTGCCGCAGGAACATCTCCCACTGCACCTTGAAGCCGTTGTCGAACTCTTCGTTGTCCGGCACCTCGGCCCACTGCTCGCGGAACTGCTCGGTGGCCGGCAGGTCCGGGTTCCAGACCGGCTTCGGCGTCGCCGACCGGTGCTGCGCCCGGCAGCGGCGCAGCCCCGCGACCGCGCTGCCCTCGGTGCCGTCGACCTGGAACTCGACCAGCTCGTCGCGGAACACCCGGGTCACCCAGGACGAGTTCATCTGGGCGACGATGCCGCCCTCCAGCTCGAAGACGCCGTACGCCGCGTCGTCCGCGGTGGCGGTGTACTCCTGGCCCTGCTCGTCGTACCGGGTCGGGATGTGCGTCGCGCCCTGGCAGTAGACGGACTTGACCGGGCCGAAGATCTGGTCGAGCACGTACCGCCAGTGGCAGAACATGTCGACGATGATGCCGCCGCCCTCTTCGGACTTGTAGTTCCAGGACGGCCGCTGCGCCTCCTGCCAGTCGCCCTCGAAGACCCAGTAGCCGAACTCGCCGCGGACCGAGAGGATCTGTCCGAAGAACCCGCCGTCCACCAGCCGCTTCAGCTTCCGCAGGCCGGGCAGCGACAGCTTGTCCTGGACCACGCCGTTCTTCAGCCCGGAGTCGCGGACCAGGCGGGCCAGGTCGACGGCGGCCTCCAGGCCCTCGGCGATCGGCTTCTCGCAGTAGATGGCCTTGCCGGCCTCGACCGCCGCGCGGACCCCCTTCTCGCGCAGCTGGGTCAGCTGGGAGTCGAAGTAGATCTCCACGTCCGGCTCGGCAAGCGCCTCGGCCAGGTCGGTGGTCCACCGGGTCAGCTCGTACTTCTCGGCGATCCGGCGCAGCTTGAGCTCGTTGCGGCCGACCAGGATCGGCTCGGGGACGATCATGGTGCCGTCGGCGGCCGGGATGCCGCCCTGCTCACGGATCGCCACGATGGAGCGCTCGAGGTGCTGGCGCAGGCCCATCCGGCCGGTGACTCCGTTCATCACGATGCCGATGCGTCGCTCGTTCACAGTCTTGCCTCTCACGAAGTGATGTCGTAGATGTCGAGGCGACCGCACATGCCGTGCCGGCCGAACTCGGTGGGGGCGGGTAGTCGATGGAGCTCAGCGGTCTGCAGGTGCGGCGCCGTACCGGCCTCGAGGGCGTCCAGCGCGGCGCCGGTCTCGTCGGCGAGCCGGCGTGCGCCCTGCTCCCAGCGACGGCGCCAGTCGGCGAGCTGCGGCTGGACGAGCTGGACCGCGGCCGCGTAGAAGTCGTCGAGCGCCGTCGGGCCCTGCGCCTCGTACGTCTCCCGCAGTACGGCGAAACCGTCGAGCGCGAGGTCGCGGCGGGCCATCGCGGACGCGGTCCGCGCCTCACCCTCGCCGGTGAGGGCGGTCGCCTTCAGGTACGTCTCGCGGTCGGCCAGGTGCTCGGGCGGCAGCGTCAGCACGGCGTCGCCGGCCTCGGGGAGACCGGAGTTCGACATCAGCGTTAGGATCTGCAGCCCGCCGCCGTTCACCAGCCGGTGGATGGTGCCGGGGTCGAACCACACCACGGCGCCGGCCTGCAGCGGGGTCTCGGTGAAGCCCTTCGCCGTGAGCGTCTGGACCGCGCCGGTGCCGGCGATCACGTAGTACCCCTCGGAGCAGGCGAGGTGGACGTGCGGCGTCCCGCCGACCAGGCCGTCCGGGGCCTCGACGTCGTACACCGTCAGCCGCGAGATGCCGATCCCGCCCGGGAGTGCGACCGCAGCACCGGGCTCGAACTCGCACATGCCGGAGCCTCCCTCGCCGTGAGCCTTGGAAAGGGCTTTCCAGGCCTTGTGACCGCAACCTTAGGTGGGCTGTCACGACGAGTCAACCTGTAACGGAAAGCGATGTCCGACCGCATCCGGTCAACCCCGCAGGGTGCTTTCCGACAGGAGGTCCTCCCCCAGTCGCGCCGAAACTCACGCCGCGCAGGCGGGACGGCGGCCGGCAGTGGGTATATACGTCCTGTCGGTCGGCACCGGACGGTCAGGTGCGGACGGCGGCGACGGCCTGTGACCAGGTGGTGCGGCGGGATGCGCGGGAGCCGGCGTCGAGTCCCGGTTCGAAGACTCGGGCGGAGCGTTTGTCGGCCCAGCCAGTGGCTTCGCCTAGGGCGGTCCAGGCCAGCTCGGCGGCGCCGAGCGCGCTGACCTCGGCAACATCGGACGCCTCGACCGGGTGACCGAGCAGATCGGCCTGGGTTTGCATCAGCAGACCGGAGACGGTGGCCCCGCCGTCGGCCCGGAGCCGTCCAGGCGTACCCGGAATGGTGTCGACGATGTCGCAGATCTGGTGCGCGACCGCGTCCACGGACGCCCGCGCGATGTGGGCGCGAGTGGTCGAACTGCTCATCCCGGTCAGCGCGGCGCGGGCGTTGCGATCCCAGTGCGGCGCCCCGAGCCCGGCGAACGCCGGCACCAGTACGACGCCGCCCGCATCCGGCACGGTGTCCGCGAGTTCCACCAGCGCGCCGACGTCGGGCAGCCCGAGCATGCCGGCCGTCCAGGCGAGCGCGGCGCCGGACGACACGATGTTCCCTTCGAGCGCGTAGAGCGGCTGATCCGTCAGCCACGCGAGCGTGCACCCGTCGGCGACGAACGCGTCGACCGGCGTCATCACGGACGACCCGGTACCGTACGTCGCCTTGATCATCCCGGCCCGCGTGCATCCTTGCCCGTACATCGCCGCATGCGAGTCGGCCAGGACGGCGACGATCGGGATCCCGTCGGGCAGCCCCGGAACGCCTTTGGTGTGGCCGAATCCGCCGTTCGACGGCCGGACCTCCGGCAGCACCGACCGCGGTACGCCGAAGGCCTCGAGCAACGACGTGGACCAGTCGAGGTCCAGAACGTCGTACAGCAAGGTGCGTGACGCGTTGCCCGCTTCTATCAGATGCTCTTGGCAACCACTCAGGCGATGAACCAGCCAGGAGTCGACGGTGCCGACGCGATCGGGTTTCGAGTTCTTGAGCAGCCAGTGCAGCTTGGGCGCGGAGAACATCGCGTCCACCCGCAGTCCGGTGCGCTCGCGGACCAGCACATCAAGCTCGGCGGGAAGGGTCGCGCACCAGGCCGTGGTCCGCACGTCCTGCCAGCCGATGACCGGCCCGACCGCCGCGCCCGCGCCGCTCCACCCGACGACCGACTCACGCTGCGTGGACAAGGCGACCCCGACGACGTCGACACCGTCCGCAGACGCGAGGCAGGCGGAGATCGCCGTCAGCACGCTCTGCCAGATGTCCTCGGCATCCTGCTCCGCCCAGCCCGGCTGGGGTGTCGACAGGCCGACCGGAGCGGACCCGGTCGCCAGCACGGATCCGTCGGCGGCGACGAGTAGCGCTTTGGAGTTGGTCGTGCCCTGGTCGACCGCAAGCACCGCAGATCCACCCACGTCGAGCGCCCTTCCGGTTCGACAACTTTCAACTGAGGTCTTGACGGGACTCTAGCGCCGTGGTGAAACTCAGGTCGACAGGTTATGCACTACTGAATATCTATTCGAGATGGGATCTCAGGGTGGCGAAGCCGAGCAGACGTCGGGTGATCATCAACACGGACGCCAAGAACGAGGCGGACGACCAGTTCGCGATCGTGCACGGGCTGCTGTCGCCCACCTTCGACATCCGCGGGCTGATCGCCGCGCACTTCGGCACCCGGCGGTCGGACCGGAGCATGGCGGAGTCGCGCGAGGAGATCGACCTGCTGCTGGACCTGATGGACCTGACCGGCCAGGTCCCGGTCGCGGACGGGGCGCCGACCGGCATTCCGGACGAGCAGACTCCGCTGGACTCCCCGGGCGCGCGGCTGATCATCGAGGAGTCCAAGCTGGCCTCGAAGGACGACCCGCTGTTCGTGTCGTTCCTCGGCCCGCTGACCGACATGGCCTCGGCGATCCTGCTCGACCCGGAGATCGTGCGCCGGGACGTGATCGTGATCTGGATCGGCGGCCGGGGGTACGACGGCTACACGTCGTACCCGGGGATCGAGTTCAACCTGTCCAACGACATCCACGCCGCGAACGTGGTGTTCGGCTCCGGGATGACGGTCTGGCAGGTGCCGAGCGACGTCTACACCAAGGTCTCGGTGAGCTACGCGGAGCTCGACGAGAAGATCGGCGACGCCGGGCCGCTCGGCAAGTATCTGATCGAGCAGCTGCACGAGTGGAACGCCACCTACCACGGCGAACCGATCGAGTCCCGGTCCCTCGGCGACTCGCCGGCGATCGCCCTGATGCTGTACCCGCGCAGCGGGGACATGCGGGTCCGGCCGGCGCCGCGGTTCGGCGTCGACGGCTGGTACCTGCCCGGGACCGACAACCCCATCAGCGTCTGCGAACAGGTCGACGTCCGGTTCCTGCTGGAAGACATGTTCGCCAAGATCCGCCGCTTTGCCCGCCAAAGGAGCAACTCATGACAGGCAACACCTTCACCCGCCGTGGATTCCTCGGTCTCACGTCCGCCGCCGCTGCCGGCGTCGGCCTGTCCGCCTGCACCGGCGGTGGCGCGTCGACCAGCGGGAGCGGCGGCGCCACCGGCGCGGCCTCGAACAACCTGCGCCTGTTCACCTACGAGGCCGACGAGACGATCGGGCTGCTGAAGGCGCAGGTCAAGAAGTTCGACGCGCAGAACGGCACCACGACGACCGTCGACAGCCTGCCCGGCTCGGGTGCGGCGGTGTACCCGGACAAGCTGCGCACGGAACTGCTCGGTGGCAAGGGCCCGGATGTCTGGCGGATCTGGGGCGGCCAGATCGGGGCGCCGTTCGCGAAGGCCAAGCAGGCGCTCGACCTGTCGCCGTACTACTCCAAGTACGGCTGGGACTCGAAGATCAACACCGCGGCGATCGGCGGGATGACGTTCGACGGCGTGAAGACCGGGGTGCCGTTCGTCTCGCTCGGGATCGGCGCCTGGTACAACAAGTCGCTGCTCGCGAAGGCCGGGGTCAGCGGACCGCCGACGACGTACGCCGAGCTCGAGGCGATGAACGACAAGCTGGTCGCGGTCGGCGTCACGCCGTGCGGGCTGGGCGGCAAGTACGGCTGGGACATCATGCGGCTGTTCGAGTACCTGCTCGAGCACACCGCCGGGCCGGAGCTGCACGACAAGCTGCTGACCGGTGACGAGAGCTGGGACCGGCCCGAGGTCGTCGAGGCGTTCGCGCTGTTCAAGAAGTGGCAGGACAAGAAGTGGCTGCCGCAGGGCGCGCTGGGCCTCGACCCGGCCGACATCGAACCGGCGTACGTGCAGGGCAAGACGGCGTACACGATCACCGGGCCGTGGACCGAGGCGGCTGCGATCCTGTCCGCGAAGAAGAGCCCGGCCGCGTTCGGCAACTTCGAGCTGCCCACCGACCAGAAGCCGGCCCGGCACTCGGGCTTCGTCGAGGGCTACATGATCAACGCCAAGTCGGGCAACGCCGACAAGGCCGCGGCGCTGATCGACTTCATCGTGCAGCCCGAGACGCAGAAGGCGATGCAGGTCAGCGCCTCGACGGTCAAGGGCGCCGAGCCGGACCCGAAGGCGCTGCCGCTGTCGGCGGAGTGGGCGCAGAAGTACGGGAGCAACCCCTTCTACACGATCCAGGACCAGGCGTTCCCGAAGAAGGAGGCCGACCAGTACTTCAGCGTGCAGAGCGACCTGCTGCAGGGCTCGGTCACGCCGGACGCGGCGGCGAAGAAGATGCAGGAGATCGTCTCCGCCTGGGCGAAGGGCTGAGTCGGGCTGATGGCGACGGTCGCACTGTCCAAGCCCGCCAAGGCCGCGAAGGCCAAGCGCGGTGGCAAGTGGTCACCCTGGTTGTTCGCCCTGCCTGCCTTGGTGGTGTACGTCGCGTTCCTGGTGTACCCGGCGTTGTCGTCACTGTGGTTCAGCCTGACCGACTGGGACGGCCTGAGCGCGACGTACAACTTCGTCGGGCTGCAGAACTACGTCGACCTGCCCAAGGACCCGGTCGTGGTCACGGCGGTCCGGAACAACGTGATCTGGACCGTCGTGACGATCGCGTTCCCGACGATCCTCGGGCTCGCGCTGGCGATCGCGCTGAACGGCAAGGTGCACGGCAAGCCGATCCTGCGGCTGATCTTCTACACGCCCGCCGTGCTGCCGCTGGTCTCGATCGCCTCGATCTGGGGCTGGCTGTACAACCCGCAGTACGGCGCGATCAACTCGTTCCTGCGGTTGATCGGGCTGGACGGGCTGGCGCAGCCGTGGCTCGGGCAGGACTCGACCGCGTTGTGGGCGGTGTTGGTGCCGGCCATCTGGCTGCGCACCGGCTTCCCGATGCTGCTCTACCTGGCCGCCCTGCAGGGGATCCCGAACGAGCTCTACGAGGCCGCGACGGTCGACGGCGCGAGCCGGTGGCAACAGTTCTGGCACGTCACGATGCCGAGCCTGCGGCCGGCCCACTACATCGTGCTGGCGTTGTCGCTGATCGACTCGTTCAAGGTCTTCGACATGATCTACGCGATGACGTACGGCGGACCCGGCACGGCGACGCAGGTGATGGGGACGTGGATGTACGCCAACGTCTTCCAGTACTACCAGGCCGGGTACGGCACCGCGATCGCCGTGGTGATCACCCTGGTCGCGATCGCCGTCGGCATCCCGTACGTCCGGTCGCAAACGAAGGAGGCGTCATGACCTCGATCGCGCCGGTCCGGGTGGACGCGCCCGTCGTACCGAACGAGACAGAACCTGTCAGTCAGGAGTCGAAGGGCCGCAAGGGCCTGGTCATCACGCTGGTGCTCGTGGTGGTGGCGCTGTTCTGGATCTCGCCGCTGGCGCTGCTCGTGATCACCGCCGTCCGGCCGCTGTCGGACTTCATCGGCAACGGGCCGCTGTCCTGGCCGGACCAGTTCACCTGGTCGAACTTCAAGGACGCCTGGGGGATCGGCAACTTCGCCACCACCTACCGCAACAGCGCGCTGCTGGCGCTGCTCAAGGTGCCGCTCGGCGTGCTGATCTCGGCGATGCTCGGGTTCGCGCTGGCCAAGCTGCGGATGAAGTTCCGCACGACGGTGATGTTCACGGTGTTCCTCGGGCTGACCATCCCGATCTACATCACCATCGTCCCGGTCTTCATCATGATGCGCCAAGCCGGCGCCACCGACAGCATCTTCGGGCTGATCGGGCCGTACCTGGCCTTCGGCATCCCGTTCGAGGTGCTGGTGCTGCAGTCGTTCTTCCGGCAGATCCCGGACGAGATCATCGAGGCGGCCAAGGTCGACGGCGCCGGCGACTGGCGGGTGTTCTTCACGATCGTCCTGCCGCTGTCCCTGCCGGCCCTGGTCACGGTCGCGATCCTGGACGCGGTGGCGACCTGGAACGAGTTCCTGTTCGCGCTGATCCTGCTGAACTCCGACGCCAACAAGACGATCCCGGTCGGGCTGCTCAACTTCCAGGGCCAGTTCGCCAACAACAACACCGGACTCGCGGCGGGCATCCTGATCGCCGTGGTGCCGATCCTGATCGCGTACACCCTCCTGCAGCGCTGGATCGTCGGCGGCCTCACCGCCGGCTCTCTCAAAGGTTAGGAACAACCATGACTGACATGCCGGTCTTCGGCGCGGGTATCTGGCACTTCGCGACGTACAAGGACCGCTACGCCACCGACGGGTACGGCGAACCCGTCGGACTGCTCGAACAGATCGACCGGGCCGGCGCGGTGGGCGACCTGTCCGTCGTCGATCTCAACTGGCCGTTCGCCGGGTACGACGGGACGCTCGACGAGGTCAAGGAGGCGCTGAAGCGCAACAACCTCAAGGCGATCGCGATCACCCCGGAGATCTACACCCGCGACTTCGTCAAGGGATCCTTCACCAACCCCGACCCCGGCGTCCGCAAGCAGGCGCTGGAGCTGATGCACAACGCGACCGAGCTGGCCAAGGACCTGGGCTGCTCCTACGTGAAGCTCTGGCCCGGCCAGGACGGCTGGGACTACCCCTTCCAGGTGGACTACCACGACATCTGGAACCTGGCGCTGGACGGCCTGAAGGAGCTCGTCTCGGCGCACCCGGACATCAACTTCGTGATCGAGTACAAACCGCGTGAGCCGCGGGTGAAGATCATCTTCCCGAACGTCGCCCGGACCCTGCTCGGGATCGAGAAGATCGGCCTGCCCAACCTCGGCATCCTGCTGGACTTCGGCCACTCGCTGTACGGCCAGGAGACGCCGGCCGACGCCGCCCAGCTGGCGATCGACTACAACCGGCTGTTCGCGATCGACGTGAACGACAACCTGCGCGGCTGGGACGACGACATGGTGGTCGGCTCGGTGCACCTGGTCGAGACGTTCGAGTTCTTCCACACGCTGCGCAAGAACAACTGGGAGGGTGTCTGGCAGCTGGACCAGTTCCCGTTCCGCGAGGACAGCGTCGAGGCGGCCAAGCAGGCGATCCGCTTCCTGAAGGCGGTGCACCACGCGCTCGACGTACTGGACGACCAGGCCCTGGCCGCGGCGCAGGCGTCACACGACGCACTGGCCGCCCAGAAGCTGGTCCAGAAGGTCCTGCTGAGCTCAATGGCGGAGATCGCATGAGTCTGACCGTCGAACACACGACGATGCCGGTGCTGGGCAGGCTGCCGATCCACAGCAGCCGGGCCGAGCAGGTGGCGCACATCGCCGAGGCGGCCCGGCAGATCCGGATCCAGGACCTCAAGCTGGTCCACCACGCCGGTGCCGGCCACATCGGCGGTGACTTCTCCGCCATCGACATCCTGGCCACCCTGTACGGCGCGGTGCTCGGCATCACGCCGGAGACGGTGACCGATCCCGAGCGCGACCGGTTCATCCTGAGCAAGGGGCATGTCGCCGGAGCGCTCTACACCACGCTGGCGGCCTTCGGGTTCCTGCCGGTGGACGAGCTCGCCACCTTTCTCAAGCCCGAGTCGGCGCTCAACGGGCACCCGAACCGGAACAAGGTCGGCGGGGTCGAGGCGAACACCGGTCCGCTCGGGCACGGGCTGCCGGTCGCGGTCGGGCATGCGCTGTCGGCCAAGCTGGACGTGTCGATGCGCCGTACCTACGTGCTGGTCGGCGACGGCGAGCTGCAGGAGGGCAGCAACTGGGAGGCGATGATGGCGGCCTCGCAGTACCAGCTGGACCGGCTGACCGTGATCGTCGACCGGAACCGGCTGCAGCAGGGCGCCACCACGAAGGAGACCAACGACCTGGATCCGCTGCCGGAGAAGGCGATGGCGTTCGGGTTCGCGGTGGTGGAGGTGAACGGCCACGACCACGGCGAGCTCCTCGACGTGCTGTCCGCTGTGCCCTTCCGGCCCGGCAAGCCGACCTTCGTGATCGCCCACACGCACAAGGGGCACCCGATCTCGTTCATGAGCAACAACGTCGCCTGGCACCACCGGGTGCCGGACGCGGCGGAGTTCCAGCAGGCGCTGACCGAGCTGGACGCTGTTGTTCCCGGATACGCCAAGGAGCATCTAATGACCGAGCGAAGCGAGGGCATCATCAAGCACAGTCCGCTTCGTGTCTCATCCGCGCCCGGAGCGAAGCGAGGACGTGGATGAGCATCGTCGACACCTCGATCGCCGACCAGCCGCGGTACGACTGCCGGGACGCGTACGTCGAGACGCTCGCCGAGCTCGCGCACGCGGACCACCGGATCGTCGGGGTGGTGAACGACTCGGTCGGGTCCAGCAAGCTGAACAGCTTCCGCAAGGCGTTCCCGGACCGGCTGATCAACGTCGGGATCGCCGAGCAGGACATGGTCGGGGTCGCGTCCGGGCTGGCCAACGGCGGCCGGATCCCGTTCGTCTCGGCCGCGTCCTGCTTTCTGACCGGCCGCGCGCTGGAGCAGATCAAGGCGGACGTCGCCTACTCGAACACCAACGTGAAGCTCTGCGGCATGAGCCCGGGCGTCGCGTACGGCGAACTGGGCCCGACGCACCACTCGATCGAGGACATCGCGTGGTTGCGGGCGATCTCCAACCTGACCGTGATCGTGCCGGCCGACCCGATCGAGACCGCGGCGGCGCTGCGCTGGGCGGCGGCTTCGGACGGGCCGGTGTTCATCCGGGTCAGCCGGATGAGCGTGCCGAAGGTGTACGCCGACGACTACGAGTTCCGGCTCGGCAAGGCGATCACGGTCCGGGCCGGTGACGACGTGACGCTGATCAGCAACGGCACCGTGCTGTGGCGGGCGCTGGCCGCGGCCGAACAGCTCGCCACCGAAGGGATCTCGGCCCGGGTGCTGTCGATGCCGACCGTGAAACCGCTCGACGTCGAGGCCGTGGTCGCGGCCGCGCGGGAGACGGCCGGAATCGTCACCGCCGAAGAGGCGGTGTCCGGTGGCGGCCTCGGCGGTGCGGTGGCCGAGACCGTCGTACAGCAGCACCCGGCCCGGGTGTCGATCCTCGGGATCCCGGAGTTCGCGCCCACGGGCTCGGCCGGGTACCTGCTGGACCGCTACGGCCTGTCGCCGGAGGGCATCGCGGACTCCGCGCGGCAACTGGTCAAGACAAGTAAGTGATCAGGTCGGCGATCGAGATCATCGCGAAACCGTGAGTGTCGGCGAACGCGCGCAGGTCGGGTCCGGTCATCAGGGTGCCGTCGTCGTTCATCAGCTCGCCGATCACGCCGACCGGCGGCAGCCCGGCCAGCCGGACGAGCTCGACGGTGGCCTCGGTGTGACCGGGCCGCTGCCGGACACCGCCCGCCACGGCACGCAGCGGGAGGATGTGACCGGGCCGGATCAGGTCCGTGGGCTGTGCCGCCGGGTCGGCCAGTACGCGGACGGTCCGGGCCCGGTCGGCGGCCGAGATGCCGGTCCCGATCCCGCTGCCCGCGTCGACCGAGACCGTGTACGCGGTCCGCAGGCTGTCCTGGTTGTCCGGCACCATCAGCGGCAGCTCGAGCCGGTCGAGAATCTCCGGCGCGGCCGGTGCGCAGACGTATCCGCTGGTGTGCCGGACCAGCAGCGCCATCAGTTCGGGGGTCGCCAGGCTCGCGGCGAAGGTCAGGTCGCCCTCGTTCTCCCGGTCCTCGTCGTCGACGACCACGACGGGCCGTCCCAGGGCGATCTCGTCGACCGCGCGCCGAATGGTGTCCAGGTGCGTGGTAGCTGTCGCGGAGTGCACGGTCGTTGTCCTCTCGGCCTGGTACTCCGGGGCAACGACAAGCTCCGCGGGCACGTCCGGCTCGAGCGACGGCAGCGCACGCGAAGACCTGCCACGTGCGTCTTCCCATCCGGACTTTCACCGTCGGTCCCGGAGTTCCACCGGGTCAACCGCATCTCCTTGCGGACCTGCGGGTCGCGGACTGTCACCGCCGGCTCGGAATTTCACCGACCCCAGAGCACGTGTGGTCTTGCTGTTCGCCGCTCAGTCTATCCGTCCCAACCACCCTTGGAGTGTCATGTCCATCTCAGTCTGGCGTGAGGTCGAGCTGGCGCTGACCCGCAACCACGCCGAGCCGTACGCCGCCGAGGAGTGGGCCGATTTCGAGCACGAGAGCGGCCTCCGGCTGCGCCGGCCCGCGTTCTGGGACGGCGGTGACAGCTGGCGGGTCCGCTTCGCCGCGCCGCTGCCCGGTCGCTGGACGTGGACCAGTGGCTCAGACCACGGGGTGCTCGACGTGGAGTCCGCCGATCCTGAGCAGGACAACCCGTTCTACGCGCACGGCTTCTGGCAGATGTCGCCGGGCGGCCGCAGCCTGGTGCACGCGGACGGCACGCCCGCCATCCTCGCCGGTGACACGGCGTGGGCGCTGCCCTGGCGGGCGACCCCGGAGCAGGTCCGGGAGTACGCCGCCGACCGGCAGGCGAAGGGGTTCAACGCGGTCCTGCTGATGACCGTCCAGCCGGACATGCGGGCCGTCGGCCCGCGCGACCGCACCCAGGACGAGGGTTTCGCGGTCGGTTTCGAGGACCTCGCCGACGGCCACCTCAACCAGCCGAACATCGACTACTTCCAGTACCTCGACGAACTGCTCCGGATCCTGGTCGAGCACGGGCTGGTCCCGGTGCTCCAGCCCGTCTTCCACGGCTTCGGGTGGAAGGGCCTCGACGTCGCCGGCACCGTCGTACCGCCCGCCGAGTACGCCCGCTACTGCCGCTACCTGGTCGCCCGGTACGGCGCTCGACCTGCGATCTACCTGGTCGGCGGGGACGGCTCGGGCCGCGAACCCCAGATCGCAGCCGGCGGGGCCGAGGTCCACGCGACGGACTGCTACGCGCAGCCGACCGGCATCCACTACCGCCCGCACATCCACGCGGACGCCCACCAGGACGCCGACTGGCTGGACTTCCAGTGGTGCCAGACCGGGCACACCGGCGAGCACGTGCCCGAGCGGGTCGCCGACATGTGGCGGAACCAGCCCGCCAAGGCGATCGCGAACGGCGAACCGACGTACGAGAACACCGGGCGGACCGGGGTCGCGGCCGGCTGGTGGCAGGGGCACGAGGCGTGGAGCAACCTCTGCGGGGGCGGGACGATGGGGGTCGTCTACGGCGCCGGCAGCCTGTGGCAGTGGAAGCTGCATCCGGACGAGCCGGGGCACTCGGACTACTTCGCGGCGCCGGGCGCGGGCTGGCGGGAGGCGGTCGGCTTCGAGGGGTCGTCGTACGTCGGTCTGCTCACCAAGATCCTGCGTGGGTTGCCGACGACCGACATGGAGCCGGACTGGACCCGGGTCATCTCCGGCCGGGCGCTGAGCGTGCCAGGCCGGCTGCTGATCATCTACCGGGAGCACGGCGGCACGGTGCCGGTGTTCGACGAGGACGTGCCGCTGCCGTACACGATCATCGACCCTCGCGACGGCTCGGTGGTGGCGACCGGCAAGCGCGACTCGCCGCGCGACGTCCTGCCCGACGCCGGTGGACAGCCGCGCGTGTACATCTGCCTGGCTGACCTATAGTCGTCGTCTGTTAGGGGGTCTCGACGTGAACAACCGCGCGGTGCGCCAGCCAGGGCTGGACGAGTTGCGGCTGCTGGCGAAGGTGGCCCGGATGTACCACGAGAAGGGCATCCGGCAGCCCAAGATCGCGGCCGAGCTCAACCTGTCCCAGGCGCGGGTCTCGCGGATGCTCAAGCAGGCTGTCGAGGTCGGCATCGTGCACACCGTGGTGACCATGCCGAGCGGAGTGCACAGCGACCTCGAGGACGAGCTCCAGGGGCGGTACGGACTGCGGGACGCGGTCGTCGTCGACACCCTCGGCGTGGCCGACGACGTGCTCCCGGCGCTCGGCTCGGGGGCGGCGGCGTACATCGACATGACGCTCACCGGCGGGCACGTCATCGGCATCTCGTCCTGGAGTGAGACCCTGATCAGCGCGGTCGACCGGATGCCGCGCAAGAGCGTGCCGGTCGTGGACCGGGTGGTGCAGATCGTCGGCGGGCTGGGTGACGCCGCGGTGCAGATGCAGGCGACCCGGCTGACCGCGCGGTTCGCCGAGCTGACCGGCGGGATGCCGGTCTACCTGCCCGCCCCGGGCCTGGTCGGGACCCCGGCGGTCCGCCGGGCGATGATGAACGACGTGTCCGTTCGCGACGTTCTGGGCACCTGGGGACAGCTCACCGACGCCCTGGTCGGGATCGGCAGCCTCGAACCCTCGCCGCTGCTGCAGCGCAGTGGGAACGCGGTCGCGGAGGCCGACCAGGACGAGCTGCGCCGGCTCGGCGCGGTGGGCGACGTCTGTTTCCGGTTCTTCGACGAAGAGGGAAAGCACGTGCGCTCGACGTTCGACCAGCGAGTCATCGGGGTGACCGCCAAGGAGCTGCTGGCGGTGCCGCGCCGGATCGGGGTGGCCGGCGGCGACCGGAAGTTCTCCGCGATCCGGGCCGCGCTGCTCGGTGGCTGGGTCAACATCCTGATCACCGACCTGGCGATGGCCAACCGGCTGCTCGACGCCTGATGGATCGCGAGGAGCAGCGGGACGTCTACCGGACGCTCGACCTGGCCCTGCGGGTCGGCGAGGTGCTGCTGTCCAGCGGCGCCGGTACGGCGGACGCCACCGCCACCATTCTCGGCGTCACCGCGGCCGGTGGGCTGCGCGGCTGCGAGGTCGACATCACCTTCACCTCGATGGCGATCTCGTACCAGGCGGCGCCCGACGTCGCGCCGGAGACCCACATCCGCCTGGTCCGCTACCGCTCGCAGGACTTCTCCCGGCTGACCGACGTCGATCAGCTGGTACGGCGTCTTGCCCGGGGTGACGTGACCCGCGACGAAGCGAGTCGCGAGCTGGCGCGGCTGACGTCGGCGGGACCGCCGTACCCACGCTGGAGCGCCGTACTGGCCTGGGGTGTGATGGCCGGTGGCGCGACGCTGCTGCTCGGTGGCGGCTGGCTGATCACGCTGGTCGCGGTCGTCACCGCGATCGTGATCGACCTGAACAACCGGTGGTTCAACCGGCAGCGGCTGCCTGCGTTCTACCAGCAGGTGGCGGGCGCGTTCGTCGCCACCGCGGTCGCATTGATCCTGTACGCCGTTCACGCGCCGGTGAAACCGTCATTGGTCGTTGCCGCGGGCATCATCATGTTGCTGGCCGGCATCGCGCTGACCGGTGCTGTCCAGGACGCGCTCACCGGGTACTACGTGACGGCGGCGGCTCGAAGTCTCGAGGCCATGCTGCTGACCGGCGGGATCATCGCCGGCGTCAGCCTCGGCCTCACGCTGGGGATCAAGCTGGGCCTGAACGTCGGCATCGAGGCTCAGACGATCCAGCTGGCGAACCTGCCGATCATGGTCGGATCCGGTGCGCTGATGGCGGTTGCCTTCGCCTACGCGTCGTACGCGCCGCTGCGCGCCTTGCTCCCGGTCGCGATCATCGGGGCGCTCGGGTCGCTGGTCTTCACGTTGATGACGCGGGCCTCGTTCGGGCCGGCGTGGTCGACGGCGGCCGCGGCCTTCGTGGTCGGTCTCGGGAGCTACTCGCTGGGTCGCCGTACCGGAGTGCCGCCGCTAGTCGTCGTTGTCTCCGGCACCATTCCGCTGCTGCCCGGGCTGACGATCTACAAGGGCCTCTACGAGCTGATGGGGCTGGGCAACCTGATCGGCATCGTCAGCCTGGCCACCGCGGTCGCGATCGGTGTGGCGCTCGCGTCCGGCGTGATCCTCGGCGAGTACGTCGCCCAGCCGATCCGCCGCGAGGCCCGGCGACTCGAGGATCGCCTCGCCGGGCCACGCTTGGTCGGACCACGCCGTCCGGTCCGTCGCCGTACCGGATCCCGCCGGTCCCGCCGGCGGTCTGCCCAGGCTCAGGACGCGACCTAGTAGACCCGGCCGGTGCGCGACCGTCGGTCGCGCCGATGCCGTCGGCGTTGCCCACGAAGGTGGGCGCGAGCCGCCTCAGCTGATCTCCTCCAGGACGACGTCGTCCAGTTGCAGCCAGACGTCTTGGCCGCGGCCGAAGAAGCCGCCGTACAGCTGGATCAGGGACTCGCGGCCGGAGTCGAACTCGACGCTGACCTTCTCGTACGCCGGGTGCGCCCCGCCGGTCTTCTGCGCGATCGTCGTGCCGCGCAGCGTGCGGACGCCGAGCATAGTCTCGGTGTTGTTCTCGGCCGTCCGCATCCAGGCGGACAGGCGGTAGCGGTGGTGCGGCCGGACGGCGACGTTCTGCTGCAGCTGGTGGGTGCCGATCGAGTCGCGGACGTAGGCGTTGTTCGCGCCGCTGTGGCCGAGATTCGTCCGGTCGATGCCGCCGCGGCCGTTGAGCTGCCAGGGTGAAGTCGGCGTACTGCCGGTCTGGTCCTCGAAGCCGGGGTCAGTCACCAGATTGGTGACCTGGCCGTCGTCGGTGAGCTTGGTGCGCATCAGGAACACGTTGTACGGATCCCACTGCGACATCGTGAAGTACAGATCGTCCCCGGACGACCAGGGGTGCAGGTACGTCCCGTACAGACCGGGGAAGTCCTTGCCCTTGACAATGACCTGCTCACCGCTCCACGGACCGGTCAGCGACGTCGACGAGCGCAGTACGACGGATGCCCGGGTCTCGTCCAGGTACATCATCAGCCACTTCCCGACGTGCGCGTTCCACTGCACCGAGACCTCGCTGACCGGGCCGATCGCGATCGGCACCGCCGCGCTCTCCTTCGGCGACCAGGTCCGGCCGTCCCAGTACCGCCAGGCGTTCTTCCGCAGGACCTGCTTCTCCGGGACTCTCGCGACGTGGGCGTTGCCGAAGCGGCCGTTCGGCGTACCGATCATGTAGACGTAGCCCTTGTCGCGGACCAGCGCCACCATCTGGAAGTTGTTGTCCCACGCTTTGGTGTTCTGCCAGCGCGCTCCTGGGTCCTTGGTCCAGGTCTCGCCGTTGTCGTCGGAGTAGGCGAAGCCGGAGTAGTTCGTGAACCAACTGCCGGCCGGGCCCCAGTAGTTGACCGACATGTACTGGACGTACTGCCGCTTGCCGACCGCGATACCGCCGGTCGGGATGACCGTGTGCTCGTCCCGGTCGACCTTCTTGCAGTCGAGGAACTGCTTGGCGTGGCCGGGGCGGTCCTCGGCGGCCGAGTCCAGCGACATCCCGTCGGCCAGGTTGCGGTCCTTGCTGCGGAACAGCAGGTTGCAGCGCCAGTCGATGGTGGCCGGGTCGCCGACGCCGCCCCCGGGTCCGGTCCAGCCACTGCCGTAGCTGTCACCGAACGCGGTCAGGATCTCCCCGGACCCGTTGTCCCACAGGATCCCGAGGTCGGTCGCCTTCAGGGCGAATCGCGCCTCGGTGTCGTTGATCGATCCGGGACCGGTCAGTTTGGCGACGCGTTCGGCGGGCGAGGGCACCGCGGATGCCTGGGCTTCGGAGGTCTGGTCGGACGGCACCAGGGCGGCTCCGATCAGCACGGGCAGGACGAGTAGCAATCGTTTCCGCATCTCGGTCTCCTTGGGCGGGGCAGGACTCAGTGAGAAATCGATTTCCGCCGAACGTAGTCCTTCGTTGTCAACGGGTCAATGGCTGGGTGTGGTTTACTTCCTGCTGGTGCGACTCCAAGGTGTGACGGTCGGGAGCTTCCCGGGCCCGTCGGCTCCGCCGGTGGCGGAGTGACCCGGCGCTGACCGGGGCCACGCGGTGATACCCCGCTTCTAGCTCGGACCCCGCAGCGGTCCCTGACCGGAACTCACAGCCGGAGAGCGAAGCATGTTCACAGGAAGAATCGAGCACACGGCCACCGTCGTCGAGGTTGCCGGCGACGTCCTGCGGGTGAAGTCCGCGATCGCCGTCGCGCCGGGTGGCGCGGTCTGTCTCGACGGGGTCAGGTTCACCGCGGAGCCGGCCGGCGCCGGCGAGGTGCGGGTGAGCGTGACGGACGAGACCAGGCGCCGTACGACGCTGGACCGCATCTCGGCCGGTACGACGATGAACGTCGAGCTCCCGATCGCGGCCGGCGACCGGATCGACGGGCACCTGGTGCAGGGGCACGTCGAAGGGGTCGGCAGGGTCCTCCGGGTCGCCGCCGAACCGGCCGGGCGACGGGTCTGGATCAAGCCGCCGGACCGTCTGCTCGCGAAGCTGGTGGCGAAGACCTCGGTCGCGATCGACGGCGTGAGCATCACCGTGGCCGAGGTGCTGAAGGACCGGTTCTCGGTCGTCCTGGTGCCGAACACCTTGGAGAAGACCACGCTCGGCGCGGTGGCCGAAGGCGACCGGGTCAACCTGGAGAGCGATCTGCTGGTCCGGATGGCGCGCGACGGTCAGGGACCCGAGCTGCTGAAGGCGGTCAGCCGGCTGCCGTGGGCGGGTCAGCTCAGTGGCGAGATCGGCGTACAGAAGGTCGTCGCGCAGATCGCCGCCGGTGGTGGGGTCGTGGTCTGGGATCCGACCGCGGAGAGCGAGGGTGATGTCGTCTTCGCCGGTGAGCGGTTCCGGCCGCAGGCGATGACGTTCCTGCTGACGAACGCTTGTGGACACACGACGATCCCGTGCGCGGCCGACGTGCTGGAGCGGCTGGAGATCCCGCCGATGCCGGGTGAGGGCGATCGGCAGGGTACGGCGATGCACGTGTCGATCGATCTCGCGTCCGCCGCCGGGACCGGCGTGTCCGCGGCTGAGCGGGCGGCGACGATTCGCCGGCTGGCGGCGGCGGACGCCGTACCGACGGACTTCCTGCGGCCGGGGCACGTGTTCCCGCTCGCCGCGCGGCCCGGGCTGCTGGCCGAGCGGCTCGGGCACACCGAGGCGACGGTCGCGTTGTGTCGCGCGGCCGGGCTGGCGCCGGTGGGTGTGTGCTGCGAGGTGATGCGGCCGGACGGGGTGATGGCCGGTCCCGCTGATCTGGAGCAGTTCGCGTTGCGGTGGGAGTTGCCGATGATCGACATCCACGACCTGGTCCGATGGCTGTGAACGGCGCCGAGCTGTACGACGATCCCGTCTTCCTCGACGGTTACCGGGAGCTGCGGCGCGAGGGGCTCGGGCTCAACGACGAGCTCGAGATCCCGGCGATGAACGCCGTACTGCCGCCGGTCGAGGGGCTGCGAGTCGTGGATCTCGGGTGTGGTGAAGGGGGTCTGGCCGTGCGGCTGGCTTCGGGTGGGGCTGAGGTGATCGCGGTCGATGCTTCGGAGCAGATGCTGGCGGCTGCTGCCCGGCATCCGCGGGTGCGCTATGTCCGGGCGGACCTGGCCGACTTCGACCTGCCGTCCGAATCGGTGGACCTGGTGGTGAGCAGCCTGGCGTTGCACTACGTCGAGGACTTCGGCGGCTTGGTCGCGCGGGTCGCGCAGTGGCTGAAACCAGGCGGGTCCTTCGTGTTCTCGGTCGAGCATCCGGTGGTGACGGCGCCGCTGACCGCGGCCGACTGCGTCGTCGACGACTACGCGGACGAGGGCCCACGGCAACGGACCTGGTTCGTCGACGGTGTGATCAAGTATCACCGCACCATCGGGACCATGCTGAGAGTGCTGCGGGAGCAGGGATTCCGCCTGGACGTGGTGGACGAACCGGTGCCGACCCGTTCGCAGGCAGAACGCTCGCCGCAGCTCGCTGTCCATCGGCGACGGCCGGCGTTACTCCTGGTCGCGGCCGTCCGTTAGAGTTACTGACTGGAAACATCGGCTGATCGCCGGGGTGGCCCGGCGGGCTCGGAGGATCGACGTGGCTTTGGGTAGGACATCCCCGCGGGACCTGCCGTTGTTCGCGGATCTGTCCGGACGCGACATCAGAGACATCTTCCGGGCCGGCGAGGAGGTCTCGGTGCCGGCCGGCTGGTCGCTGATCCTGGAGCAGACCCCGCCGGACGCGGCGTACCTGATCCTGAGCGGCACCGCGGCGGTCCGGGTGAAGGGCGAGCAGATCGCCGAGCTCGGTCCGGGCGACATCGCCGGCGAGGTGGCGGTCCGGAAGAACACGTTGCGCACGGCAACGGTAACGGCGAAGTCGCGGCTGCAGCTGCTGCACTTCACCCGGGAGAAGTTCGACGACCTGACCAACCGGCTGCCCGCGTTCCGGGACGCGATCGACGCCACCATCGCCGAGCGCCGCGGTGGCTCCTGACCCTGCGGTGCCGGCCGATCCGGCCGCCGTGCAGCGGGACTTCGAGCAGGCGCTGCTCGGCGGCGAGCGGAAGTTCACCCGGATCCAGGTGTCGGAGCGGGCCGGGATCTCGATCGCCCGGGCCGAGCGGATGTGGCACGCGCTCGGGTTCGCGACCGTGCCGGACGACGAGGTCGCCTTCACCGACGGCGACGTCGAGGCGCTGCGGCTGGTCGCGGCCCTCGAGGACGACGGGTTCATCGACCCCGAGCTGGAGTCGTCGCTGGCCCGCAAGCTCGGCCAGACCCAGTCCCGGCTCGCGTCCTGGCAGTCCGCGATGTTCCTGGAGTTCCTCGGCACCTCGAAGCTGTCCGCCGACGAGGCGATCGAGGTGGCCGGGCTGCTGCTCCCGGCGATGGAGCGGCTGCAGACCTACGTCTGGCGCCGTCACCTGGCCGCGGCCGCCGGTCGGGCGGTGGCGGGCTCGGACCAGCTCGCCCGCGGGATCCGCGCGGTCGGGTTCGCCGACATCGTCAGCTACACCCGGCTTGCCCGCCGGCTGACCGAGGTCGAGCTCGGTCAGCTGATCGAGCGCTTCGAGGGCACGGCCGCGGACGTGGTCGCGCTGAACGGCGGCCGGGTGATCAAGTCGATCGGCGACGAGGTGCTGTTCGTCACCGACACTGCCGCGCAGGGAGCCGCGGTCGCCCTCGCCCTGCAGGACGCCGTCACCGCGGCGGGCGACCTGCCCGAGCTGCGCATCGGTCTTGCGTACGGCAACATCCTGATCCGGCTCGGCGACGTGTACGGCGAGGTGGTCAACCTGGCCGCCCGCCTCACCTCGGAGTGCAAACCCGGTCGCGTCCTCGCCGACCGGGAGCTGGCGGCGGCGCTGGACGGCCACTCGGACTACCGGTTGCGCCGGCTCCGGCGAGTCTCGGTCCGCGGCTACCACCACTTGGTCCCGTACGCCGTGCAACGTGCGGAGTGAGTCAGAATTGCCTGTGTGCGCGAGATTCTGACGACGGCCGAGTTGGCGACGGCGAGTGCCGGTGATCCGCTGATCGTCTGGGCCGGGCAGGGTCTCCGTCCGGGCGTCCGAGCCTGGTACGACGGGGAGGCGGTGGCCGTCGCCGCGCCTGACCTGTCGAAGCGCGATCGCCTCGCGGTCGTCGGTCCGGCCGATGCGGTCGCGCGGCTCGCGGTCGAGGTCTTCGCCGAGCTCGGGACGAGTTTCCGTCCGTTCGGCGACGAGCAGTTGATCCGGGAGCTCGCCGACCGGGTGCCGGGGCTGTCGTTCTCGGCTGCCTTCGGCTGGATGGACACGAGTGAGCTTTCCGCGGTGACCACCACGGCCGCCTGGCTCGACGGCGACGACGGTGTCGAGGCATTACTCGCTGATGCCGCGCCGTCGTCGTACGCCTGGCCCGGGCGTTCCGGCGTACGGCGGTGGGCGGCGGTGACTGGTGATCGCGGCGAGCTGCTGAGTATTGCGGCGGACGCGTGGAGCGCACCGGAGATCGGCTTCCTGGCCGGCGTCGCCACCGCCCACGTTGCCCGCGGCAAAGGCCTGGCCCGCCAGGTGTGCGGCTTCGCCACGGCCGAGCTGATGAAGCACCACGGCCGTGTCGGCCTGATGGTCGATCGCGACAACGCCGCTGCCATCGCGGTGTATCACCGGCTTGGGTACACGTACCGGCCCGTGGCCGCGGCAGGCATCACCGCCGGGTGACTGAATGGTTGCAGGGGTCTTTCAGTAGCTGCCGTGGTGTTGGGTCGGGTCGTCCGGGGAGAACCGGACAGCCCAGGTGGCGGCGTCGGCGAAGGTTGGGGCGCCGAGGAGGCCGGCGGCGGCGAGGTTCGGTGGTGTGGTGGCCTGTCGCCATTGGTCGGGGCGGAGGCCGACGTACTTGAGGTGGGTCAGCTCCTCCAGCACCTGGTAGTCCTGCGCCACAGCCTTCGAGAGGTCCAGCGATTGCAGGGCCGGCAATGAGCGCAGTGGGGTGAGGTCGACCGGTAGGCGGGTCTGGATCTGGAGTCGGCGCAGCGTCGGGTGCCCGCTCAGCGCCTTCAGGTCGATCTGGTCGAGGCCGATGAAGAGTTCCTCGACCGGGGTGTCCTGGAGCGGCCCGAGCTCGGCGGTCGCGCAGTTCGTCAGGGCGACGTGCCAGAGGACGGGCAGGCCGCGGACCGGCTCGAGATCGACCTGGAAGGCGTTCTTCACCCGCAGGTCCTGGATGCCTTCGTGCACGCCTTGGAGGGGCGCGGCCTGTCCGTTGACCTCGAGCAGCCGTGGGTCCTGATCGTCGGCGGCTTTCCACTGGGTGGTGACGACGCCGTTCGAGGCGGTGTAGTCGCCTCGGTCCAGCGCCTCGACGTGCAGCCGCAACAAGGTGGTCACCGAGTCGGCGACGTAGACCGGGCCGGTCCGGTGGTCCTTGCCGATCCGGACGACCTGCCCCGGGCTGCCTTGCGGACCTGGGTCCAGGTCGACGGCGAGGAAGTTGCCGAAGGTGTCACCGGCGAACGGGATCCACGCCGGCCAGTCCACTGCTCGCCGTACCGCCAGGGCCGGAACACAGTCGAGCAGTGGCGGGCTGGACACCTCGGTCGTCCAATTGCGCTCGCCCCACCAGCGGTCGAGGATCGGGTCCGCGACCGACTCGAGCCCGAACCACACGTGGTTGTCGAAGATCCCGGCGTCGCCGTCGCCGTCGATCACGGAGTAGAGCGCGAGGAGGTCCTGCGGCAGGTCGGTGTTGTGCGGCTGCACCGGCGGGGGCAGCTTGCCGAACAGCTCACCCGGCTTCCGGTCCAGGATCCGCTCGACGTGGTCGACGTATCGGTGGAGGAGCGCGACGGCCTCGTTCGGATCACCTGCCGGTACGGCGTTCGCCGGGCCGGACTGGAGTTCGGCGGGCTCGAACGGCAGGTCGTACGGGCCGAGGACGTAGAGGTAGCCGGGGTCGAGCGCCTTGAGGGACTCGCTGGTGACGGCTTCGTATTCACCCGAGGCGTGGACGACGAGGTCGAGCAGGACGGAGTCGACCGCATCGACCGCCTCGTGGAGTCGGGTGAGCTGCTTGTGGAGACGCTCGCCGTCGTCGTCCCGATAGGGCCCGTCGTCGGGCAGGTAGCGCGGGCCGTTGCGATAGGTCCAGGTGTCGCCGATCGTCGCGGTCAGCGTGGCCTGCCGCCAACCTTCCGGCCCGTCCTCGGCGACCGCACGCGCGATCGCCGCGAGGACGTCGGCAGCCCTCACGCGCCGTTGTTCCAGGCGGAGTCGGCGAGGATGGCGCGCTCGTCGTCGGTGGCCGGGCGGGTCCAGAGGACGCCAGGGACCTCGGAGGCCACCATGCGGGCCAGCAGACCGCGCAGGAGATCCATCGGCGGCGTTTGCGGCTGGGCCTGCCGAGCTTGGCTGTAGTGGTCCAGCACGCGGACCAGGTCCAGCACCAGGTGGTTGGTGTGCCGGCTCCGGTCCGCCTCCATCCTCTCGCGGGCCCGGTCGAAGGCTTCCTCGTCCGACGCGCCGTGCTGCCTCGCGTGCTCCGCCTGGGCCGACATGGCGTCCCGCTCCTCGCGCAGGCTGAGACCGGTCGCGTGGACGACTGCCTCGACCATGCTGTCGCCGTTCCAGGAGCCGCCGGTGACGCGCTGGTCGTTGTGGCGCATCAGCACGTCCATGACCAGGTCCGCGAAAGCTGAGCCGTCCATCCCGTCGACGCCCTCGGCGGGGAACCGGCCGTCCCGCAGGTGCAGCACGCCGGGCTGCTCCTGGTCGGCGAACTCGTCCAGCAACCGCCCGACCGCACTCACCGGGTACGACACCGCATCCGAGCCGAGGGCAACGAACCGCTGGGTGAGCAGGTAGAGCGAGATGACGCAATGCGGCGCGAACAGCATCACCTGCCCGCTGCTCCCGTCGACGGAGATCGGACCGTCCTTGCTCTTGTGGTACGCCTGCAGGCCGGCCATCAGAGCAGTCTCCTGCTCCTCGGTCAGCGCGAACTCCCAGTCCCACTTGCGTTCCACCGCGAACTCTTCGTCCAGCTCGTCGTCAGGACCGCGGAGCAGCCACCACAGCACCAGGGCGATCAGCAGGACGATGACGGCAACGATTCCGAGCACGATCCACACAGGGCGTTTCCTCACACGACGGGCGACAAAGCCGTCACCTTAGTGTGCGGTGGGGGCCACCGCTCAGCGCGTGGGCTGGACGGTCAGGGTCACGCTCGGGCGCGGAGTCGTTGTCGGGTTGGTGCTCGCGCCTGGTGTGGTGCTCGCGCTTGGTGTGGTGCTCGTGCTTGGTGTGGTGCTGGGGGTCGTCGTGGTGGCCGGGGCCGGTGGTGGGGAGAACGACGCCTTGTCGGAGTTCTTGCAGGTCTGCGGCTCGGTGCCGGCCCCGTCGTCGATCATCACCGGCAGCGGGAAGCTGTTGCTGGTGGCGTCGGTGTTGTCGAAGTACGTCGCGCAGTCCTGCTTGCGCAGGGTGATCGGGCTGCCGTCCTGGTCGTACAGCCGGACCGGAACCTGCTTGCCCTGGGCATCGAACGGGTAGATGTTCGTGATCGGCGTGCCGTTCAGCACCAGGCCGTCCTGGTACGACGCCGAGCTGCCGCTGTAGTCGTCGTACCCGTTGAGGAAGCCGAACGAAGCGCCCATGTAGGCGGCGGCCAGGAAGGCCGGCACCGCGACCGCCGCGACGACGTTGAGCGGTACGACGTACCAGAGCCAGTGCGCGTCCTGCTGGGTCTTGCGGCCGATCCAGATCGACACCGCGGCCCCGGCCAGCGCGCCGACCACCGTGACCGCGCCGGCGCCGAACAGCGCGAAGAACCCGCCACCGCCGGTCGCGCCGCGGGCGACCCACCAGACCGGCTGACCGATGGTGACCAGCTCGCGGCGGACGTTCGGCGGGATCTGGTCGACCAGGCCGCGGACGGCCTCGGCACCCTTCGCGCCGCGGGGTGTCTCGAGCACGATCCGCGGGTCGTGGTCGTGCAGGGCGCGCACGCCGAGGTACGCCGCGGCGAACAGCACGCCGAACCCGAGGACCCCGAAGAACAAGGTCTCCTCGTGCGACCAAGCGAAGATGCCGATGGCAACGAAGAACGGTCCTACGGTGGCCGCGATCAGACCCCAGCGCAGCGCCTTCCGGGCGGCGTCCCGATCCGCGACCGGCTGCGTGCGAGGCGGGTACCCGGCCGCGGTCCGCAGCTCGTCGGCGTACTCCCGCGGTGTGCCGAGCCGCTCCTGCAGGCCTGCGGTGGTCGGCTCGTGCTCGAACTCGGCCCCCACCTCGGTGAGGTGACCGCTGACGTCCTCGAGCACGTCCTCCAGCTCGCCCGGTGGCAGATCGCTCAGCTCGGCCCGCACCTGGGCCAGGTAGATCGCGACGGCTCCGGTCAGGGTGCTGTTCACGCGGCCTCCTCCTCCGACAGCAGCACCGACATCGTGTCGGCGAAGTGGTTCCAGGTCTTGGTCGACTGGGCCAGCATGTCCCGGCCGGTCTTGTTCAGGCCGTAGTACTTCCGGTGCGGCCCCTCCTCACTGGGCTGCACGTACGACGTCAGCGCCCCGGCCGCGAACAGCCGCCGCAACGTCCCGTACACCGACGCGTCCGCGACATCCTCCAGCCCCGCCTGCCGCAACCGCCGCAACACGTCGTACCCGTACCCGTCGGCATCCCGCAGCACGGCGAGCACCGCCAGATCCAGTACACCTTTGAGCAACTGGCTCGTGTCCACACCAACCTCCTCACACACCGGGAGGCCAGGGCCCCCTCAGACCCCGCCTCCCAGTGCTACACCGACCACACTACTACACAATGCGCAGTACTCCACAACACATCATCTGAGGCGTTCGACTGTGATCCCCCACGCCCCCGCTACGCCCGCTCCTACGTCGCGAGCTCGCCGGCCGCTCCCACCCACCCGACTTCTGCGCGCTGCCGCGCGCCCTCGACCACACCGTGGTCCCGCGCTCGCGTAGGTCCGACACCTACCGTGCTAGCGGCCGGCCGGAGCCGTGGATCGGCGCCGCCAGGCCGCCTCACCGACCGCCACCTCATCGACCGTCGGTCCGCCAACCGCCGCCCCACCAAACCCCGCCCCACCAACCGCCGGTCCGCTGACCGCCCCGCACCGACCGCCACCCCACCGATCGCCCACCCCATCGCCCACCCATCGACCGCCACCCCATCGACCGCCTACCTTCGTTGGCGCCTCCGCGGCGACTCGGCAGTTGCCTCCTTACCCGCTACGCCGTCGGCTCCTCAGACGTGCTGGCGTTGGTCGGCAGTGGTGGCTGCGAGAGCAGCTCCATGCGGCGGCGGAGCTGGCGGGGGTAGTAGAGGCCGGAGTACAGCAGCAGCGTGGCCGATGTGCCGTAGATCAGGGCCCAGAACGAGCCTGACACCGCGGAGCCGACGGCGTTGATCACCATCAGCGCGCCGATCGCCGTTCTGAACCTGGGGCCTGGGATCCAGGTGGATGACGAACCCAGCTGATGCGAGGCGATCCGCAGCGCCGCCGCCCGGATCTCGGGGTCGGACGGCACCGGTCCGCGTCGAGCAGCGCGGTGCGCGAGTTCCAGCTTCTCGGCCGGCAGGTCGCCCTCGACCTCCGCGAGTTCGCGGCGTATCCGCGGCTCGAATCGCCACATCGCGAAGGCGAACATGACTCCGCTGACTGCGGCAAACCCAGCGGTTGTCGCCCAACTCGCCCCGTCCGTCCTGACGAAGAGGCCCATCCCCACCGCGCCGATCAGCCCGAACGACACGGATATAAGCCACCCGGAGAAGAACCTCTGCACGGGCCAATCATCCAGATCGGCTCCCCGGCGCGCCAGGTCAGCAATTTCGATCAAGTCGGGTGGGAGGTGGGGCGGGCACAGTAGGGGGATGGTGGATGTGTTCGAGGAGTTCGTGGCGGTGGTGGCCGAGGGGTTGGCTGCGCCGGGCGAGCTGGTGGGCGGGGCGGACCTGGCGGGTCGGGTGCATCTGTCGCGGTTCCACTTCGACCGGGTGATCGGGGCGGTCGCGGGCGAGTCGCCGTACGCGTTCCGTCGGAGGGTTCTGCTCGAGCGGGCGGCGTACCGGCTGCTGGCGGAGGACTCGCCGGTACTCGACGTCGCGGTGGAGGCCGGGTACGGGTCGCACGAGGCGTTCACGCGGGCGTTCGTGCGGGCCTATGGAATGTCGCCGCGGGAGTGGCGTCGGGAGTCGTCGCGGGTGTTCTTCCTGTCGGCTCCGAGTGGGGTTCATTTTCAGCCACCGGCGGGCCTTCGGCTGCCGGCGCGGAAAGAGGTGAGAGGGATGGATGTCCTGGTCAGAATGGTCGAGCACCACGTCTGGCTGACCGGCGAGATGATCGAACGCGGCGCCCGCCTGGACGCGGCCACGCTCGACCGGCCGATCGAGCTTTCGGTGGAGGGGATCGACGACGACATCTCGATCCGGTACCTGCTGGATCGCCTGGTCTGGCAGGAGGAGATGTGGCTGGCGTCGGTCGAGGACCGCCCGTTCCAGGTCCCCGAATGCGGCCGCCAGGTGGTCACCCCGATCCCGGAGCTCCGCGAACGGCACGCCGTCGCCGGCGCCCGCTTCGTTGCCTTGGTCAACCAGCTGAGGGATGAGGGCCGCTTCGACGAGTCCTTCGTCGACACCACGTGCGAACCACCGCGCGTCTTCACGTACGGCGGCATGGTCGCCCACGTCCTCACCTTCGCCGCCCACCGCCGATCCCTCCTGATCGGCGCTTTCCACACCGCCGGCATCACCGACCTGGGCTTCGGTGACCCCATGCACCACGTAGCCGAAGGCAAGTAGTCACGGAACCGTGACCACCGCGGGCGCCTCCGGGTCGGTGAGCGCGTACCGGTAGGCAGCGGCCACCTCGGCGGCCGGCGTGGAGTGCGGGATGTCCCAGCCCGCCGGAATGCTCTCGGTCACCCACCCCGGGGCCACGACATGGGCACGGACCCCACTCGGCAACTCCCGCCGAGCAGCCGTGACGAAGGCGGCCAGCGCCGCATTCACCGCCGTACCCCCAGAACCACCCTCCAGCTCCGGCGCCGCACCACCCGTCAGCAGCACCACACCCCCACTCATCAGCCCCGCCGCAACCCGAAGCACCTCGATCTGCCCAAACAACTTCCCCGCAAAGTCCTCCCGCACCTGCGCGGGCCTCAACTCCCCCAACCCCCGCAACGGCGTCCCCGGCCCCAAACAAATCACCGCATCGAACGGAGCAAGGTTGCCCAAAGCAACTTCCACGTCATCGGGCCGACCGAGATCCACACCAGGCACAGACGACCGCGACACCCCAACAACCTGATGCCCATCCGCCTGCAACACCTCACCAACCGCGCTACCCAAGGTCCCCGAAGCCCCAACGATGACAATCCTCATGCTTCATCAGTACCACGAGGGGGAAGCTCGTGGACTGGGTCCGCCAGGTCGTCGAGGAGGATGTGCTGATGGTCGTTGCTGATTTCGAGCCGGTAGCGCAGGCGGTCGGGGCTTCCGGCCTCGAGCCACGCATCTTGGGTAAATTCGACGTCGTCCCACAGATTTCGGGTGCCGCCCTGGGTGACTGTCCCACCGGCGAGGCGCGCCCAGGACCCGTCCGGGTGGAAGGCGATCGCGGCGGACTCGAGTTGCATGGTCCGTACCTCGGGTTGGGTGAGATCGAGCCAGAACCGAGCGTTGTTGTCTCGGTAGATCGTGGTGTCGTGCTTGTAGTTACGGGTCGAGCCGACCGCGGTCGAGGCTGCTTCGATCAGATCGGCGACCGCGATCTGTTCAGGGTGATGACGCAACGGCATGAAGTAGGCGGGCGTGGGGAGGAACGCGCCACTCGCCGTTCCGCCGTCATGCTTGCGTAGTCGAGCGATTCCGGCGCCAAGTGGTGTGACTACAACGCCGCCGGTCTTGAGCTGAGCCAGCCAGGCGGGTGGGATGTAGTCCAGGCGGCAGGTCGCGATGATCCGGTCGTACGGCGCTCGGTCCGGAAAGCCGTCGACCCCATCAGTTGCCGCGAGCAATGGGTGGTAGCCCACCATTGCGAGGTGGCGTCGGGCATCGTCGACCGACTGTGGGTCGATATCGATGCTCACGACTCGTGTGTCGCCGAGACGCTCCGACAGTAGAGCCGCGTTGTACCCGGTGCCGGCTCCGACCTCCAGGACGGTCTCGTCACCGGAAAGGTCGAGCGCCTGAAGCATCGTCGCCATCAGGCTCGGCGCCGTGGAGGACGACGTGACGTCGTCCTTGGTCACCAGGTGCGTATCCGAGTAGACCGTGCTGAGCCACTGGTCGCCTGCGGACGCATCGATCTGCGCTGATCCCTCGCTGGTGTTCTGGTAGAACCGCGGAACCAAGAGGTGCCTCGGCACCGCCTCGAACGCCGTCCGCCAAGCCGCATCCGTGATCGCGCCCTCCGCGACAAGCGTTTCGACCAGCTTGGCCCGCAGTTCCACGGCCCGCTGATCGATGACCTGCTGACTCGACAGATTCATCGGCTACTGAGCTCCAAGAATTCGGCGATCGCCACCGCGATCGGGTCACGCAGTTGAGGTACGAATGCCCACTGGCCGTTGGGATTGGCCTCGATGAACACCCACCCGTCACGATCGACACGGAAATCCAGCGCGGCGAACGTCAACCGCAGCCTACTCAGCAGCTCGAGCGTCGCGGCTCTGACGCACGCCGGAACGCTGACCGGCACATAACTGACATCCTCGTGATGAGCCCGGATGTCAATCGGCCCATCCGGGTCGACGGGATGGATCTCGGCGGCGAACAACTGGTCGCCGACCACAGTCATCCGTACATCGACGCCGTCGACGAACTCCTGGAACAAGTGTGCGGTGACCGCGATACCGGGATCGCTCCAGAGCTCTTCGGCCACCTCCGCGGTGTACAGGACACCGCTGCCGAGATCGTCGTCGACGGTGACCATCGTCGCCAGTGACTTGGTGATGATCCGTCCGCCCACCTGACTGGCGAAGTCACGGACAACGGTGGGTTCATTTGTGATCAGTGTCGCTGGAATCCGCAGGCCGCAACGCGATGCCATTGCGAGCTGGTATGGCTTCACGCGGGCATCGGCCATCGCCGCTGGATGGTTCAGCCACGTCACCCCAGCCAGCCCGGTCAGGACGCCGGAGAGACCGTGGCGAGCCTGCGCGGTCACGAACTTCCGGTCGGGTTCGGCCAGGCCGTCCGGAGCTTGGAAGTTCGACGGCCGGCGATAGTAGACAACCCGCACGGACCCCAGATCGATCCCCCGCAACGCCCCGGTCATCGATCCTTCCCAGGACACCGCATCGGCGTCGAGACGGGCTGTCAGCCGCATATCCGCTGGGAAGCTGCCGGGATCGCAACGGACGAACGGCGTCCCGCGAGCATTCAGCACGTGTAGTACGACATCGGCCGTCGGGTCGTCGTCGTGAGTCAGCACCAGGATCCGTGTGGGTTCTTTCACCGAGGAACGTCTCCGCTACTTGTCGTCCGTGGCCCAGTCGACCGTGAGCACGTCCTTGCCGTCGGACTCGAACGACGTCATCGTCGCAGCCATCGGCATCACCTCACTGGCCGGCAGACCTGTGACCAGGCCGATCTGACGTCGCGGACACAGCGTGACTTCGGGCCGGCTGAACCGCGGCCGCCCGGGCGAATAGTCCGCGAACTGAAGCCCGAACGGTCGCACCAGCGCCGGATGGTGCTGACATGTATCGCTGTCGGCCCGCTCAAGGGTGCTCACTGGGAATCGATCGTGATCTCTCCACATACGTGTTCTCCTTCTGAATGCTTGCATCTGATGGCCCGGTTGGTGGGCAGGACTGACGCGGATCCACAATCGACGCGCCAGCCCTGCCTGTTCAGGTGGTGGTTTGGCTGCAGAGCACTGGCGTGTGCAGTGCAGCCTCGAGTTGCTTCTGAATCGCGACTGGATGACCGAAGACCGAGAAGTGCGCGAGGCTCGGAACAGCGATCGCAGCGGCTCGGTCGTCGAGGACTGCCGTCACCAGCGCGCTGAGAGCATCGGGTGCGGTCTCCACACGTTCCATGAATATCTTGCCGAGCCGATAGTCGTTCTTCCTGGCCAACGCCTCGAAACCCGCACGAATCCGGGCCTTCTCGGTGGCAGTCATCAGGAGGTGCTCACGAAAGTACCCGTGTATGACGGGCAGATCGCTCGCAACTTCCGGGTCGAGTGCGTTCTTGGCCATGCACTCACCTTGAAGGGTAGCCATGCGGTTACGGGCTGTTCGTCCGTATTCCGCGGGCAGAGGCGACAGGAATACAGACGGCGGGGGACACTTGGGTCATGACGTTCGGCGATCGGATGCGTGAGTACCGCGATCATCGGGCATGGTCGTTGGGGGATTTGGCGCGGGCGACTCATTACAGCCGGGGGCATTTGAGCAACGTCGAGAACGGGCGAAAGGCGCCGACGGAAGAGCTGGTGCGGGCATGTGACAGGGCGCTGCGGGCCAAGGGTGAGCTGATCGGCGCGTTCGAGGCTGAGGCGGTTGCCCGTCTGGATCTGACGCCGTGGGAGACGGCTGAGCTGGTGCAGCGGATGCAGGCGAGTGACACCACTTCTCGGACGCTCGAGACGCTGCATGCGACCGTCGAGGAGCTGTGCTGCCAGTACAACCGGCGTGATGCGCTGGAGCTGCGACGGGAGGCGCACACCTGGCTCCAGCACGTTGCCGAGCTCGTGCATCGGCCGATCGGACTGAAGGCGCACCAGGAGTTGCTGGTCGCCGGCGGGTGGCTTGCACTGCTCGCCGGGTGCGTCGAGTACGACCTTGGGTTGCGTTCGGCGGCGGAGGCCACGCGTACGGCGGCTGTTCAGCTCGGCGTCGAGGCTGAACATCACGAGATCGTCGGGTGGGGTCATGAGATGACCGCGTGGTTCGCGCTGACTCAGGGGCGGTTCAGGCAGGCGGTCGACGCTGCGCAGCGGGGACAGGAGGTTGCGAAGTACTCCAGCGTTCACGTCCAGTTGATCGCTCAGGAGGCGAAGGCCAAGGCGCGGCTCGGCGAATCGGGTCTGGGGGAGCTGCTCGAATCGGGCCGCGCGATGCTGGAGCGCCTTCCGTATCCCGATCGGCCGGACAATCACTTCAAGGTCGATCCCGCGAAATGGGACTACTACAGCATGGACGTCCATCGGATCGGTGGTGACAACGACCGTGCTCGTGCGCACGCGCAGACAGTCATCCGGGACAACATCGCGCCGGACGGCACCGAGCTCAGCCCGATGCGGATCTCGGAGTGCCGGTTGACACTGGGGTTCGTCGCGGGCCGGGAAGGCGACCTCGAGCAGGCGGTCGGGCTGGGCCTTGACGGACTCCGAGACGGTCGGCAGAGCCGGGTCCACCTGATGATGGTCGCCGGCGAACTGGACCAGGAACTGCGGTCGCGCTACCCCGGCGAGAGCTTGGTGCGCGACTTGGGCGAGGCCATCCGGGCCGTCTGACCGCGCCGCCGTGTTGTAAGACGGGGGATGCCGGAGGAACCGGTGGGCTTGAACAGGTTGTTGCTTGTTCAAGGCCCCTGAACGGTGTCCAGGCCCACCAGTCGGTAAGCGAATCCACGGCTAGCAAGCCCGAGGCCAGCGGCGACTACGCCCGGAGGCAGGCGGGATCTGCGTCCACGACCCGACGTCACCACAGTGCAGTCGACAAGCGGTGCGTGGGGAAGCTAGTTCTTTTGGTCGTGGAGGTCGGGGCGGTGGGTGGGGGTGGTGATGTCTACCTGGATGGGTTGGGGCTTGGTGGGGGCGGTGAGTCTGCCGGAGGTGGCGGGGAGGTTGAGTTTGGAGCCGGCGAGGTCGATGTCGATGGTGGCGCCGGTGTCGTTGGGGGAGGTCCACTCGGTGTCGCTGAGGGTGATGGCCAGGCCGATGATGCGGCCCTTGGGGATGACTGCGTCCTGGGCGCGGAGGGGGACGGTGACGGTGGACCACTTGCCGGGGGTGAGCGGGGTCGGGTTGCTCAGGGACTTGCTGTGGGCGGCGTCGATCCAGCCGCGGGAGACGATGCCGTGGTCGTTTTCGGTGGTGAGTTTCTCGACCGTGTAGTAGCAGGCGTCGTCGTACTCGGTGCTCTCACCCTCGCAGGTGCTGTCGTCGGTACGGCGGATGCCGGAGTACCGCTCTGCCTCGCCGTACTCGATCAGCCGGGCAGTGACCGGCGTGGTCGTGGAGTCGGCCTTGATCTTCAGCGTGACCGACGCGGTGCCGCTGATCCGGATCGGGGCGGGCAGGGGTGCGGAGAGGAACATCTGCCGGCCGGCGATCACCTGGGACGGGTCGGAGACGATGTCGTCCTCGGTCAGGTCCGGGTCGTCGGTGACGGTGACGGTTCCCTTGCCGGGAGCACCTAGTTTGCCGGCGGACAGCGGGACCGGGACCGTGCGGTTCACGGCCGGCCAGGTCTGGTAGTCGCGCCAGACGTCGGGGGCCGTCTCGATCGACGCCATCGGCTCCTTCATGACGCCGTTCTGCAGGCCCTGCAGCCAGTAGTCGAACCACTTGTGCAGCTCGTCCACCCACTTGTCGCGGCGGAACTCGAACGGGTCGACGTGGTCCTCGAGCCCAAGCCACAGCTTGCGCGGCACCTTGTTCTTGGCGAGTGCCGACCACCACTGCGAGAAGTGGTTGGTCTGGACGTTGTAGTCGCTCAGCCCGTGCGTGATGAAGACCGACGCCTTCACCTTGGACGCGGTCCTCAGGTAGTCCCGCTCGGCCCAGAACGACGTGTAGTCGCCGGTCTCGTCGTCGTCGTTGTCCCCGAGGTCCGCGCGTACGGCGTCGCACGCAGGCGAGTCGTGGCCGACGTACCCGCCGAGCCAGGGCATGTAGTCGTCGGAGTACGGCACGCCGCCGGAGCGGGTGTAGTCGTACCAGGAGGAGATCGCGGAGATCGGCACGATCGTCTTCAGGCCCTTGACGCCGGTCGCGGCGACACCGTTGGCGAGCGTGCCGTCGTACGACTTGCCGATCATGCCGACCGCGCCGCTGGACCAGGTCGCCTCGACGTCCTGGCCGTCCGCGGTGTGCGCGGTGTTGCGGCCGTTCAGCCAGTCGATCACGGCGACGACGGAGTCGATCTCGTCCTTGCCGCCGACGTCGCCGCAGCCGGTCGACCGGCCGGTGCCGACGATGTCGACGCCGACGACGGCGTACCCGCGCGGGACGAAGTAGTTGTCGTAGAACAACGGCATCTTCTGGATGACGCCGCTCTCGTCGTACGTCTTCTTCTCGCTCTCGTTGCCGCGGCCGCAGCAGGAGTAGTACGGCGACGCGTCCATGATCACCGGGATCCGCAGGCCGGACTGGGCGGTCTCGCGGGGCCGGACGATGTCGACGGCGACGACGTCGTTCTTGCCGTCGGAGTCGGTGTCCATCGTGGTGTCGACGTACACGGACTCGCGCAGCGCCTCGGAGTAGTCGTAGGTCGGCTGTGTGCTCTTGCGGGCGGCATCGACGTACGGCGGCGCCGCAGGGGCCCCCGCGGACCCGCCGGCAGGCGGCGCGCTGGGGTCGTCCGGCATCCGCGCGGCCGTGGCGGTACCGGTGACGGCACCCAGGCTGAGCACGGTGGACGAGACCAGGATCGTCACCCTGGCGCGGACGGTCGTCATGGCTGGGAAGGCTAGTCACTCCCGAGGGCCAACGCCAGGTTCTGCCGAGATTGGCAGCCACTTCCCTGCCACACAGAGTAATGGTGGACTGGTTCCGATAAGGTGACCGCCACCACCCAGGGGGAGCGTACGGAAGGGTAGGCCAGTGAATCTGCGAGCACCGGTGACATTGCTGGACGTGGCGCAGCGCGCGGGTGTGTCGGTCGCGACCGCTTCTCGCGTGCTCAACGGCGGGGACCGGGTTCCCCGTCCTGAGCTGCAGGAACGGGTCAAGGCCGCCGCGGACGAGCTCGGGTACACGCCGAACGCGCAGGCCCAGGCGCTGGCCAAGTCGTCGACGAACGTGGTCGGCATCCTGGTGCACGACATCGAGGACCCGTACTTCGCGGCGATCGCGAACGGCGTGATGCGGGCGGCCGACGAGCGCGGTCTGCTGGTGATGATGGCGAGCACGTTCCGTGATGCGGATCGGGAGATTGCTTACCTTTCCTCGCTGCGGGCCCAGCGGGCCCGGGCCGCGGTGATGATCGGCAGCCGGCGGACCGACCCGGACAGCCTGGCCCGGACGGCGAACGAGGTCGAGACGTTCCTGAACTCCGGCGCCGGCCTGGCCCTGGTCAGCCAGTCCGGGATGCCGGCGCACACCATCGAGCCGGACAACCGCTCCGGCGCCGCCGAGCTGGCTCGGTCGCTGGTCGGCCTCGGCTGGCGGAAGTTCGCCGTACTCGGCGGGCCGGAGACGCTGGCGACGGCCAAGGACCGGCGGGAGGGTTTCGTCGCCGGGCTGGCGGAGGCCGGGCTGCAGCCGGTCGCGGTCGAGACCGGTGAGTTCACCCGGGACGGCGGGCACGCCGCCGCCGGGGAGTTGCTGGACCGCAAGGTCGACGTGGACTGCGTGTTCGCGGTGAACGACGTGATGGCGGTCGGCGCGATGTCCGCGTTGCGGGCGCGCGGAGTCGACGTACCGAAGGATCTCGGGGTGGCCGGGTTCGACGACATCGTGACGCTGCGGGACGTGTGGCCGGGGCTGACGACGGTCCGGCTGCCGTTGGAGCAGATGGGCCGCCGGGCGCTCGAGCTCGCCATCGAAGGCGGCGAGGCGACCACCGAGACGTTCAAGGCCGAGGTCGTCCTGCGGGAGAGCACCGCCCGGCCCTGAAATATGCTCACGGGGTGACCGTCTCCGAGATCTTCGACGCGTCGGCCTGGAAGCAGGTGGACGGGTTCGACCTGACCGACATCACCTATCACCGCGCGGTCGACGCCGGGGTGGTGCGGATCGCGTTCAACCGGCCCGAGGTGCGCAACGCGTTCCGGCCGCACACCGTGGACGAGTTGTACCGGGTGCTCGACCACGCGCGGATGTCGACCGACGTCGGCTGCGTGCTGCTCACCGGCAACGGGCCGTCGCCGCGGGACGGCGGCTGGGCGTTCTGCTCCGGCGGCGACCAGCGGATCCGCGGCAAGGACGGTTACAAGTACGCCGAGGGGACGACAGCCGAGACCATCGACCCGGCGAAGGCGGGCCGGCTGCACATCCTCGAGGTGCAGCGGCTGATCCGCTTCATGTCGAAGGTGGTCATCTGCGTTGTTCCGGGCTGGGCCGCGGGTGGCGGGCACAGCCTGCATGTGGTCGCGGACCTGACGCTGGCTTCGGCGGAGCATGCCCGGTTCAAGCAGACCGACGCGGACGTGGCGTCGTTCGACGGTGGGTTCGGGTCGGCGTACCTGGCCCGGCAGGTCGGGCAGAAGTTCGCGCGGGAGATCTTCTTCCTCGGTGACGAGTACAGCGCCGAGGACGCCTACCGGATGGGCATGGTGAACAAGGTCGTGCCGCACGCCGAGCTGGAGGCGACGGCGCTGGAGTGGGGCAAGAAGATCTGCGCCAAGTCGCCGACGGCGCAGCGGATGCTCAAGTACGCGTTCAACCTGATCGACGACGGCCTGGTCGGCCAGCAGCTGTTCGCCGGCGAGGCGACCCGCCTGGCCTACGGCACCGACGAGGCCGCCGAGGGCCGCGACTCCTTCCTGGAGAAGCGCCCCGCCGACTGGTCGCCGTACCCATACGCTTTCTAACATTGATCACTGAGCAGTTATCAGAAAATTCTGTGCGAAGTGGTGACAGTTCGCGGTAAGGCGCTTACGGTCGGGCGGTATGGACAATCTCTCCCGTCGTGGGTTGCTCAGTGGCGCCGGTGCGGTTCTCGCTGCCGGTGCGCTGGGGACATCCACCGCCTCCGCCCGCCCGGTCCGTAGTTTCTGCCTGCCGCCGACGAAGCGCTTCGCGCTGGACGGGCCGGGCGGTGAGCTGTTCCGCGGCAAGCCGCTGGCCGACGTCACCGTCATGCAGTCGCTCGCGTTCGACGGTCTCAACCAGCGGCTCTACACCGGTCAGTTGCGGTCGGGTACGCCGGGCGCTAATGGCGACCTCACGTTGACCCAGTTGAGCCTGACCGGCGAGGTCCTCGGGCGGATGTACCTGCTCGGGTTCGGCCATGCCGTGTCGATCGGCGCCGAGTCTGTCGGGCGTACGACGTACCTCTGGACCGAGACTGATGTGGACACGGCCAACGGGCGCGGGCGCCAGATCGCTCGCTTCCGGTGGCAGAACGGGGTGACGCTGACCAAGGACTCACCTGGGCTGCGGAAGTGGAAGCCGGTGGAGGCGGGCAGCGTGTTCACGCCCTCGGTGGACCAGCGGTACGGCCGGCTGGGCGTGCGCTACTCGCTGCCGGACGGCATGCACATCAACGTGTACTCGCTGGACGCTGCCCGGGCGGGCAACTTCTCGAACCCGCTCGTGTCCTTCAAGCAGCCGGCGATGACGGCCGGCATCGACTTCCAGGGCTGGGCGCTGCACGGCTCGTACGCGTACCTCTGGGAGGGCGAGGCGTACGCCGGTACGCCCGACCCGGGCCTGGCGACGTCGAAGCTCTGGTGCTACGACATGAACTCCGGCCAGGTCGTCGAATCGGTCCGCGTCCTGGACGCCCCGGACCTCACGCATCGCGAGGCTGAAGGTCTCGGCGTCCACACCGACGCGTACGGCCGCTCTCGGTTGTGCTTCGGCTTCGCGTCCGGCGTCGCCGGAGACCGCCGGGCCAACCTCTTCTACCGGTCTCAACTCGTCTGACATCTTGCCCGGCCACCCCCTCGTCCCGACCATCGTCTGAAACGGGGCGAGGGGCACACCATGGCTCGATCACGATGGACGAGGCTGCTGGCTGCGGGTCCGACGAGTGCGTTGGTCGCCGTGGCCGGGGTGCTGCCGGCCGCCGCACGGGCAGCGGCTGCCTGAGTTGGTCAACTACGGCTGTCCGGGTGAGACGACCGCGAGCTTCGTCGCCGGTCCGTGCCCGGCCGGCGCGGTCGGATTCCCCTTGCACGACACGTTTGCCGGCCCGCAACTGGACGCCGCGGTCGAGTTCCTCCAGACGCACCGGGGTCGCGTCGACGTCGTCACGCGGTTGTTGTGGGGCAACGACGCAAACGCATTCGTTGCTTCCTGCAACGGAAACGTCCAGTGCATCGTCGACGGTGCGACGGCGACGCACATCCGTCCGACGCGGGCTACGCCGTACTGGCCGAAGTCGTCCGCTGACTACTGCGCAACGCCGTACAGACGATCTCCCGCATCCCCCAGACCAGGGACGATGTAGCCCTTGTCGTTGAGGTGGGAGTCCATGCCGGCGATGACGAGGTTGCACGGTACGGCGAGCTCGGCCAGCTCACGCTCGATCCGCTCGACGCCCTCGGGTGCGGCCAGCAGGCAGATCGCGGTGATGTGATCGGCGCCGCGCTCCACCAGGAACTGGATCGCCGCGGCCAGCGTGCCGCCGGTCGCCAGCATCGGGTCGAGCACGTAGCACTGGCGTCCGGACAGATCCTCCGGCAGCCGTTCGGCGTACGTCGACGCGGTCAGCGTCTCCTCGTTGCGGACCATCCCGAGGAACCCGACCTCCGCGGTCGGCAGCAGCCGGCTCATCCCCTCGAGCATGCCGAGACCGGCTCGCAGGATCGGCACGACGAGCGGCTTCGGCGCGGTCAGCTTCACGCCCTCCGCCTCGGCGACCGGGGTCTGGACGGTGACCGGCCCGGTGCGGACGTCCCGGGTCGCCTCGTAGGCGAGCAGCGTGACGAGCTCCTCGGTCAGCCGCCGGAAGGTGGGCGAGTCCGTGCGCTCGTCCCGCAGCGCGGTGAGCTTGTGGGCGACGAGCGGGTGGTCCACGACGAGGATCTGCATGGCCGGAACGGTACCGTCGGCGATTCGCGGCGGGAAAGCTCGCTCGCTGTCAGACTGAAAAGTGCACCGGAGCTGTACCGATGCATACCCGCCCCACCACCCCGGTCAGGCCCTGCCCGCCCCAACAGGAGCACGCCGATGACGGAGAACGTCGGGAAGTCCCCTGAGCAGCTCGATCGCCTCCGCCGGCGGGCGGCCTTCCTCCGGGAACTGGAGGAGGCCAAGGCGCTGCGGGACCGGATCGCGCCGCGCCGGGCCCGGGTCAGGCAACTCCGGGAAGCCATGCGCAGAGCGACGTACCATCACTGATCGTCAGGGGTACTGATACCGCGTCGAAACCCGAAAACCTCCCGTGGCGACCGCTTCTCTGCGACGATGAACCGGTGTCTGATGCCACGGCAGGGCCGATGACCACCGACCTCGACTTCGCGGTAGCCGCCTATACCGAGGACGGCGTCTGGAACGTCACACCGCTGGTGCTGCGCGGTGAAGCCGACCTGTCCACCCTGGTGTCCGCGCTCCGGCGCTACCCGGGCGAGGCCGGCGTGCTGGGGATGATCTCGGTCGACGAGGACTTCTTCGTCCTGCTCCGGGTGATCGGCGGCCGGGCCCGGCTGCTGATCTCCGACGTCACCGCGGCGACCGAGTGGCCGCTGGCCCGGCAGGTGGTCGACGAGCTCGACATCCCGCTGGCCGATGACGACGACGAGCAGGTCCCGGCCGGCGATCTCGCGATCATCGCCGACCTCGGGATGAGCGCGATGGACCTGGGCGCGCTGTGCGACGACGTCGACCTGTACCCCGAGGAGATGCTCGAGGAGATCGCCGAGACGCTTGGGTTCGGCAACCAGTTCCACGAGGCGATCGAAGCCATTGGTTAGCCCGGCGGTGCAGCGCGAGTGGGCGCGGCTGATGTCGCTCGCGCTGGCGGAAGGCGAGAAGGCGCTGCCCGACGTGCCGATCGGGGCGGTCGTGGTGGACGCCGACGGCGAGGTGATCGGCCGCGGCCACAACGAACGCGAGACCACCGGCGACCCGACCGCGCACGCCGAGGTGGTGGCGATCCGGGAGGCCGCCCGGCACGTCGGTGAGTGGCGGCTGACCGGCTGCACGCTCGTGGTCACGCTGGAGCCCTGCACGATGTGCGCGGGCGCCATCGTGCTGTCCCGGCTGGAGCGGCTGATCTTCGCGGCGTACGACGAGAAGGCGGGCGCCGTCGGGTCGCTGTGGGACGTCGTCCGGGACCGCCGGCTGAACCACCGGCCCGAGGTGATCGGCGGAGTGATGGCCGACGAGGCGGGTGCGCGGCTGCGCGATTTCTTTATCGGGCACAGACCTTGATAAGGTCACCGGCGGTGGCGTGTCCGAGCGGCCGAAGGAGCGCGCCTCGAAAGCGCGTGACGGGCAACCCCCGTCCGAGGGTTCAAATCCCTCCGCCACCGCCAACCACCCTCTAGGGTGGAGCAAGACCGGAGACCCTGATGCTGTGTGATGCGTCAGGGTTTTCGCTTCTCGGGACCTGATGCGGGAGAGGGCCCCACGTGGATGTTTCGGAGCTGGACCGGATTCTGCTGGCCGGGGCGGCGGTGCTGCTGGTCGCGATCGTCGCGATCCGGCTGACCGGGCGGTTCGGGCTCCCGTCGCTGCTCATCTACCTGCTGATGGGCCTGCTGCTCGGCGAGGCGGGGCCGGGCGGAATCCAGTTCGAGGACGCTCAGCTCGCCCACGCCCTCGGGTTCGCCGCACTGGTGGTGATCCTGACCGAGGGCGGTCTGACCACCCGGTGGAACGAAGTCCGGCCGGTGATGCCGCTGGGCGTCGTACTGGCCAGCGTCGGGGTCGCGGTCAGCGTGGGGGTCGTCGCCTGCGTCGCGCACTACGTCCTCGGGCTGGACTGGCAGACCGCCGTGCTGATCGGAGCGGTCACGTCACCGACCGACGCGGCGGCGGTCTTCTCGGTACTGCGGAGGGTGCCGATCCGACCGCGGTTGCGGGGCGCGCTGGAGGCCGAGTCCGGTCTGAACGACGCTCCGACCGTGCTCCTGGTCACCCTGGTCAGCACCGGCGAGGCCAGCGACAAGGGCCTGCTGTACTTCTCCGGGCTGGTCGTCTACGAGCTCGTGGTCGGCGCCCTGTTCGGGTTCCTGATCGGCTGGATCAGCGTCCGCGTGATCCGCCGGGTCGCACTCGGCTCGGCCGGCCTGTACCCGCTGGCTGTCCTGTCGGTGGCGATCCTCTCGTACGCCGGTGGCTCCGTGCTGCTGCACGTGTCGGGGTTCGCCTCCGTCTACGTGACCTCGCTGATCCTCGGGCGGGCCGAGTTGCCGCACCGGATGGCGACCCGGTCGTTCGTGGACGGGATCGCCTGGCTGGCCCAGATCGGGCTGTTCGTGATGCTCGGGCTGCTCGCGTCGCCCGGCCGGATCGGGTCGGACGACGTCGTGGTCGCGCTGGTGATCGGGATCACGGTGACGGTCGTCGCCCGGTTCGCCTCGGTGGCGCTGTCGGCGGCGCCGTTCCGGCTGCCGTGGAACGAGCAGGCGTTCATTTCCTGGGCGGGGCTGCGCGGCGCGGTCCCGATCGTCCTGGCGACCATTCCACTGGCCGAAGGCGTGCCGCACGCGGACCGGGTGTTCGACGTGGTCTTCGTGCTGGTGCTGCTGTTCACGCTGCTCCAGGGGCCGTCGCTGCCCTGGCTGGCCAAGCGGCTCAAGGTGCTGGACGAGAACGCGGCGTACGAGGTGGACATCGACGTGGCGCCGCTGGAGTCGCTCGGCGCCGACATGCTTCAGGTGCACGTGCCCAGCGAATCCCGTCTGGCCGGCGTCGAGATCGGCGAGCTGCGGCTGCCGGGCGGAGTCTCGGTCTCGCTGGTCATCCGCGGCGACCGCGCCTTCGTCCCCGACCTGCGGACGGTGCTCCGGGCCGGGGACTCACTGCTCGTCGTCGCGCCCAGCCCGCTCCGGGACCAGGCTGTACGGCGGCTGCGCGCCGTGTCCCGCGCCGGCCGCCTGGCCGGCTGGTTCGGCGAACGCGGCCGCGAACCGCGCTGAGGTCAGTTCGGGTTCTGGCCGGACGGGATCGGCTGCGGGGTGTGGATCACCGGGAGGCAGACGGTGGAGTCCGGCGGGACGGTGACCGAGGCCAGGCCCTTCGGCTTGAGGGCGGTGTAACCGGCGCCGACGACCAGGTCGACGGTGTGGTCGGTGCGGCCGTCGCCGATGATCAGGGCCGTCTGCCGGAGCTGGCCGGCCAGCAGCAGCAGCTCGGGGGAGTTGTCGGCCGAGCCGCGGATCGCGACGACGTCGATCTTGTCGCCCTTCGGCTCGTTGGCGATCTTGGCGACGTGGAACCCGCGCTTCTTCAGCACCTCGGCGACCGCGGCCGCCGTCCCCGCCTTGGCGCCGCCGTTGTAGACGTTCACCACGACCTGTTTGGGCACCAGCCGGTTGTTCGGCAGCTTCTGCTCGACGCAGGTCGGCTCGGCGCTGCTGTTGATCAGCGAGTTCCAGCCCCACCAGGCGCCGCCGACCAGGACCCCGAGCAGGATCACCATCGTGATCGGCGTCCGCCAGTGGATCCGTGAGTGCGGCCGCGGTTGCGGATGGATCGCGGTCATCGGCTCAACCCCCCGTGAGCAGCCATGTTTCAGTCCACGACCAGGACCCTGGCGTGCAGGACCGAACGCTGCTGCAGCGCGGCCCGGAGAGCCCGGTGCAGCCCGTCCTCGAGGAACATCTCACCCTTCCACTCCACGACGTGCGCGAACAGGTCGCCGTAGAAGGTGGAGTCCTCGTCGAGCAGCGCGTTCAGGTCGAGAGTGCCCTTGGTCGTGACGAGCTCGTCCAGCCGCACCTGCCGTGGCGGCAGCGACGACCAGTCCTTCGGCTTGAGCCCGTGGTCCGGGTACGGCCGTTCCTCCCCGACGCGCTTGAAGATCACCCCCCGAAGTCTAGCGGGGGAACAGGTCTTGTGAGAGGTCGTGAATGTCACCGGAATAGTCCGGAGTGCCGACTCAACCTTTTGGGCACGATCAGCGTCACAAGGGGCAGGGAGAGGTGGGGCGTCTCCGCACGGCCCACGGATTGGGGGGTAAACCGCATGCGAATTCTTTCCAAACTCGGCGTCGCCGCGGCCACTGTCACGCTCGTCGCCGCCGGTACGGCGCTGCCGGCCGACGCGATCACCGTGACCCAGGCCAAGGCCGCCCAGACCCGGCTGAACAAGCTGGGCTGCGGCGCCGGGCCGGTCGACGGCCAGATCGGCACGATGACCAAGGCCGCCACGGTCCGGTTCCAGTCCGCCAACCGGCTCAGCCAGAACGGTTCGCCGACCGGTACGACGTACACCCGGCTGATGGCGAGTACGGCGAAGCGCTGTGACGTCCGCGCGGTCCCGGCCCGGTCCGGGAGCGGCCGCCGGATCGTCATCAGCCAGTCGCAGAACTGGGTCTGGCTGATCGATGCCCGGGGCAAGGTCGTCCGCCAGGGCGGGATCATCGACAACCCGCGGTACCTGCGGGCCGGGACGTACACCAGCGGCTCGAAATGCGGCCGGGCGGCCCGGATCCGGAGGAACACCGACGGCGGGTCGCTGTACCTGAACAACTTCGTCCGGTTCGCCCCGTGCGGGATCGGGTTCCACCAGATCCCGACGTACAAGTCGAACGGCCGGCAGATCCACGCCGACTACCTGCTGGGCACGAACTACAAGGCCTCGCACGGGTGCATCCGGGTGTCCGCCTCGATGTCGGCGACCATCTGGTCGTTCGCGGCCAAGTCGGTCCGCGTCGTCGTGATGCGCTGACCTGCTGCTGTGCCCTCAGGTGTGGATAACTCTCGCAACCACGTCTGAGGGCACTAGCATGCGCAGCGGGTACTTCGTCAAACCGGGGAAAGGCACGCTGACATGGCCGAGACAGCCGACGTCGTGGAGACCGTCAAGCAGGGGTACGCGTTCGAGGGGGCCGCGATCGAGCTCGGCGCGCTGCTGGCCGGTGACGAGCCCAAACCGGAGGCCGCGGTCCGGATCCCGCTGTCGATGGTCAACCGGCACGGCCTGGTCGCGGGCGCGACCGGAACCGGCAAGACGAAGACGTTGCAGCTGATGGCCGAGCAGCTGTCCGCCGCCGGGGTCTCGGTGTTCGCGGCCGACATCAAGGGCGACCTGTCGGGCATCTCGCAACCGGGGCAGGAGAGCGAGAAGCTGCTGGCCCGGACCAAGACGATCGGCCAGGAGTGGACGGCGACCGGGTTCCCGACCGAGTTCTACGCGCTCGGCGGCCAGGGCACCGGCATCCCGATCCGGGCCACCATCACGTCGTTCGGTCCGGTGCTGCTGTCCAAGGTGCTCGGGCTCAACGACGTGCAGGAGTCCTCGCTCGGCCTGATCTTCCACTACGCCGACAAGCAGGGCCTGACCCTGCTCGACCTGAAGGATCTGCGCGCGGTCATCACGCACCTGACCAGCGACGAGGGCAAGGCGGACCTGAAGGAGCTCGGCGGGCTGTCCGCGGCGACCGCCGGGGTGATTCTGCGGTCCCTGATCGGGTTCGCGGACCAGGGCGCCGAGGCGTTCTTCGGCGAGCCCGAGTTCGACACCGCCGACCTGATGCAGGAGCGCGACGGCCAGGGCGTCATCTCGCTGCTCGAGCTGCCGAACCTGCAGGACCGGCCGGCGCTGTTCTCCACCTTCCTGATGTGGCTGCTGGCCGACCTGTTCGACGACCTGCCCGAGGTCGGCGACGTGGACAAGCCGAAGCTGGTGTTCTTCTTCGACGAGGCGCACCTGCTGTTCAACGACGCGTCGAAGGCGTTCCTGCAGTCGATCGCGCAGACCGTCCGGCTGATCCGGTCCAAGGGCGTCGGCGTCTTCTTCGTCACCCAGACCCCGAAGGACGTGCCGGACGAGGTGCTCGCGCAGCTCGGCTCGCGGGTGCAGCACCAGCTCCGGGCGCACACGCCGAACGACGCAAAGGCGCTGAAGGCGACGGTGTCGACCTTCCCGAGCTCGTCGTACGACCTGGAGGAAGTGCTGACCCAGCTCGGCATCGGCGAGGCGGTCGTCACGGTGATGAACGAGAAGGGCGCGCCGACGCCGGTCGCCTGGACCCGGTTGCGGGCGCCGCAGTCGCTGATGGCGCCCGCCACGGCCGAGCAGCTGACCGCCTCGGTGCAGGCGTCGGCGAACAACGCCAAGTACACCGAGGTGATCGACCGGGAGTCGGCGTACGAGAAGCTCGCCGCCAAGGTCCAGGCCGGCGCCGAGGCGGCCGAGGCCGAGAAGCAGGCGCAGGAGCAGGCCAGGCCGGCGCCGGAGCCGAAGCCGCGGGCGCAGAAGCAGGACAAGTCGATGGTGGAGCAGGTGATCGGCTCGTCCGCCTTCAAGCAGTTCGCGCGCTCGGCCGGGCGGGAGATCGTCCGCGGCTTGTTCGGGGCGGCCCGCCGGCGGCGCTAGGTCGCTGAGGATTTACCTGTCCTGCAAGGGATTCCAGCGTTTGATCCTTGATCAAACGACTGAATCATCAACCAGTGTCCATCGTTTCCACATCGTCATCCACAGCGCGCCGCCGCGGATTGGGACCAGACGCCGACTCGTCGTACGGTGTTACGTAATGGTTGCGCAGAGTAGGCGAGCGATGCGGCAATGGGCGCTGTGGACCCTGACGGTCCCGGCGTTCGCTGTTGTCGTGCTTGTCGACCTCGCCGCCGTCGGGTCCGCGGTGCAGGCCTTCACCGGCCTGCCGAGCTGGCGCGGTCTCGACGTGGTCTTCGCGCTGACCGTCTCGGCGCTGATCTCGGTCGAGGGCGCGCGCCGGGTGGAGAACCGGCGCCGCCGCGGTGGCGCGCTGCACAAGGATCTCGCGCCGGCCTGGATGATCGCGGCAGCCATCGCGCTCCACCCCGCGCTGGCGATCCTGGTGGCCGTACTGCTCCGGATCTGGTGGCGGATCCGGGCCGGCAAGTGCATCCTGTACCGCTGGGCCTTCTCGACCGCGGTGCACGTGCTCGCGGTCGGCTCCGCGCACACCGTCTTCACCGCGGTGCGCGACCTGACCGGAGGCGGCGGGCTGGCCCTGGTCGTGTCGATGGTCGCGGCCGGGATGGCGTACGTCGTCACCGACACCGTGCTCTGTGGTCTGGCGATCTCGCTCATCCTCCCCGGCAGCAGCTGGCGGGAGGCCTTCGGCGGCAAGGACGACCTGTGCACCGACGCGACGGCCGCGACGCTCGGCTGCCTGCTCGCGGCAGCCTGCCTGGTCAGCCCCTGGTTCGCGTTCGTGGCGATCCCGATCACGTTGACCGCGCAGCGGGCGCTGCTGCTCACCCAGCTCGAGACCGAGGTGCAGACCGACCCGAAGACGAGCCTGACCCGGGTCGACTGGTGGCGCCGGCGGACCGAGGAGCTGCTGCGCGCCGCGCGGAACCAGAGCGAGCCGATGGCGGTCCTGCTGATCGACATCGACCACTTCAAGCAGGTCAACGACCGGCACGGCCACCTGGTCGGCGACGAGGCGCTGCGCGCGGTCGCGACCATCCTGCGCAGCGCGATCCGGGCCAAGGACGTGATCGGCCGGTTCGGCGGCGAGGAGTTCGTGATCGCGCTGCCGGACACCGGCCTCGACGACGCGACCGTGACCGCGGACCGGCTCCGCAACGCCGTCGCCGCGAGCCCGCTGGCCGCGATGTGCGCAGGCGTCCTGGACGAGCCTGACCTGGATCCGGACACCTTCCACCTCACCGTCTCGATCGGCGTCGCCGTCTACCCCGCGGACGGCATCACCGTCGACGACCTCCTGCTGCGGGCCGACCGGGCGATGTACGCCGCCAAGGCCGCCGGCCGCAACCGCGTCCGCCTGGCCGCGGACGTCGTACCCCCGCCGCGGCCGCTCCCGACTCCGGCGGCCGCTCCGATGGACCGTCCCGCGGACCGTGATGTCGCTCCGGCCGACCATGCGGTGGCCACCGGGGCTGCGGCTCCCACCGATCGCAGCTGACCCGGCAGAACCTTTCGGCCGGGGACGGCGTCCTGTGTGTGAGGGCTGCAGGACGGAGAGGGTATGGCGAGTCCGGGGAGTCGTGACGACGACTTCACCGCCTTTGTGCTGGCCAGGTCCGCGCGGTTGGTGCACTTCGCGCGGATGCTCTGCGGCGACGCCGAACTCGCGGAGGACCTGGTCCAGACGGCGCTGGAGAAGGCCTACCTGCGCTGGGAGCGGATCGAGATGGCCGACCCGTTCGGCTACGTCCGGCAGGCGGTCGTCAACCAGCACCTGTCCTGGGTGCGGCGTCGTCCTTGGCGCGAGCGGCCGAGTGGCGACGCCGTGGAGCTCGACCAGTACCTCGGTGCGTCGGTCGCCGATCCAGCCGGAGCGGTGGCCCGCCGGGTCGCGATCGGTGCCGCGCTGGCGACCCTGACGAGGCGCGAGCGGACGGTCGTCGTACTGCGGTACGTCGAGGACCTGACGGAGAAGGAGACCGCGGCTGTCCTCGGGGTCGCGGTCGGCACGGTGAAGAGCGCGAACGCCCGGGCGCTGGAGAAGCTGCGCACGGCGCCGGAGTTGAGCGGCCGGTATGTAGGAGAACGAGCATGAACGACGAGCGGAGAGTCACCCCCGAGGACGACCTGCGGGCCGCCCTCGCGCCGGACGACACCATCACGCCGCTCGACCCGGCCCGGGTGATCGCGGGCGCACGTCGCCGCCGGAAGGTCCGCGGCCTCGCCACCGCCGGAGTCGCCTCGGTCGCGGTGCTCACGGTAGCCGCCGGCGGCCTCCTGGCCGGCGACTGGACCCTCGGCACCGCGCCCGAGCCCGCGGATCCACCGCTGGTCGTGTCCACCGAGCCGACGCCGACGCCGACGGTCCGCCCTACGCCGCTGCCGTCGCACCTGACGCCGGGGGCGACCGTGACAGCAGGATCGGGTGTGACGCCGGGGCCGGCCGCCTCCGACCCGCCGACCGGCACGCAAGGTACGCCGACACCGCCGACGGTCACGAGTTGCCTGGCGGCCTCGGCCGGCGAGCCGGCTCCCGGCCCGGCCGCCAAGCAGCGCGGCGCCCTGGACGGCAGCCTGATCATCGTTGCTGACAGCAATTACTGGATGGCCTGCGACACCACGTTCCGGTCGACCCCGTCGGCGCGGCGGCCGGCCAGGCTTCAGAAGCCGGCCGTCCAGGACAACGACGCGTTCGCGGTCGCGAACAACGTCATCGAGACGGCGGCCGGTCAGCGGGACTACTTCTGGGCGGCGGGGATGTTGCCCAGCGGTGTCGCGACCGTGCGGTACAGCTTCGTCGACGGCGCGGTCGTGGATGCCAAGGTCAGCAACGGTTTCTGGATGATGCGACACGTCTCCACCCAGCCGTCCGGCGCTCACGATCTGGGCGATCGCGTCCGGGTCCAGTTGCTGTCGGAGACCGGCGCCGTACTGAACGACGTCCGGTTGAACTGGGGCACGCAGACCTGCGCCCAGATCACCCACGGCTGCTGAGACAGAACCTTTCCGGCCTTTCCAGGCGTCCTTCAGCCCGAACCGACCGGACGAAAGGGCAACGATGATCGAACAGGACCGGAAGCGGCGGATGGTCAGACTGCTGGTGAGCGGGCTCGCCGTCGCGGCGGTGGCCGGAGTCGCAATCGCCGGTACGGCGGTGGCCCGCAACCGGGACTCGTCGGCAGACACCGCGGTCGCGGGGGGATCGGACACCCCGGCCGCCACGCCGAGCCCGGCCGGGCTGGAGACTCCGGCCCCGACCCCGAGCAACCTCGCAACCCCAGCGCCGACGCCGACTCATGCTGTGCCGACACCTTCGAGTGCCGTGCCGACGCCGAGCCAGATCCCGAGCTCCGTGGGGGTCCGCAAGCCGACCGCCACGAAACCGGCCGAGCAAGCGCCGCCGGCCGATCCCGTCGCCGCCTGCAAGAGCTGGCTGAAGCAGGTTGCCGCCGATCGCGGTGAACCGGTGCCAGGCCCCAGTGCCAAGGTCGTCGCCCAGGTGAACGGCGCCCCCGGCGCCGTGCTGATCCTTGCCGACAGCAAGTACTGGGCCGGCTGCGACACCGCCTTCGCCCGCAACGGCAGCGGCGAAGGCTCGATCCGGCAGCCCACGAAGATCGCCAGGCCCGCGCCCGGCGACGCCGAGGCGTTCACGGTCGCGAACAACCTGATCTCGATCAAGGGCAAGCAGTACGAGTACTACTGGGCCGCCGGTCAGCTGCCGTCGAACGTCGCGAAGATCTCCTACACCTTCCCCGACGGCAAAACCACCCAGGCCGTCGTCAACGGCAACTACTGGGTGATGCAGCACCAGACCGCGACACCCTGGAAGGAAGGATCGGCCGAAGGCCCACAGATCAAGGTCGTCCTGTGGGCGCCGAACGGCCAGCCGCTACGGAACTTCCTCCTCACCTGGGGCGAGGACACCTGCGCCCAGATCAGCCACGGCTGCTGAGGTGCGAACCGCCAGGCCATCACAATCGCCGCCGAATGCGCTCGCCCCCCGGCGAGCCGCGCCGCGGGCGGGATTGTGATGGCCTGGGCGTTCAGCAACGAGCGAACGTCCCCGCCGACACCCACGCCTTCGCCACGTACATCCCGGGGTGCACGCGGAGCCAGATGTTGCTGGTGCCCTGCGAGCCGGTGACGCTCTGACCGGTCGTCTGGCACTCGACGGTCACCTGTGCGGACTTGCCCGCCATCCCGACGATCGCGCCGGAGGAGCTGGCCGCGTTCCGCACGTTGAGGTAACCGGACGAGATCGACACCGTGCCGCGGCCGCCGTCGCCGGTCCACAGGTATGTCACGTCGACCCAGGCGTTGTTGGTCAGCGCGAGCCCGTCCCAGAACGTCCCGTCCGCGAGGTCGATGCCGGCCGGGTTCGCGACCGTCCGGCCGAACTGGTCCTTACCGCCGTTGTAGCCGTTCTGGTACGCCGCCTGCGCCTCCGGACGGCCCTGTGGCAGGTCCTTCCACATCTCCCGGATCGCGCTCGGGTTCCAGTAGTCGTCCTTGGTGTTCCACGGGCCGACGTCCCACACCGGCTCGAAGGCGCACCGCGACGCCGTGCAGACCTTGACCGAGTAGGTGCCGGATCCGTTCGCGGACAGTCCGCGCCGGGACGGCAGGGCGACGAAGTGGTCGCGGTTCACGATCACGTGGCCGTTGGCCGTCGTACCGCCGACCAGGCCTTCGCGGGTGGCGAAGACGCGGGACTTCAGCGGCGCGGCCTGGATGGTCATTCGGCTCGGGTCGACCTGGTCGGTCGGCTGCACCGTCACGCCGCCGACCCACGGGCTGCCGCCGGCCGGTGGCGCGCTGACGATGATCCGCAGTTGGACCTGGTCACTCGCAGCGGGCAGCGCGGTCGGCGTACCCGCCTTGGCCGGGGTCCACTCGGTCCACTTGTCCTTGACCCAGGCCCGTACGTCGACCTCGGCCGACGAACCGTCCGGCGTGCCGGACGTGTACCCGACGACGACGGCCGAGCTGGCGGCGTCGAAGCGGACCGGAGTGAGCTCGGCCAGGCCCGAGCGCTGCTTGATCTCGCTGGAGCCGATCGCGGCCGGGGCGTCGCCGAGGATGATCCGGCTGCCCTCGACCTTCACGTTGCTGGACCCGGCCACCGGCTGGGCCGTGACGGCGACCGGATCGGCCGGGGTAGCGGCGGTGCTTTGCAAGGTGGCGGTGAAGATCGCGAGCGTCGCGGCCAGACCGGCCGTGAGCTGCACACATCGGGTGATACGCATGGGCGGTTACCTCCGGGGCGGTGAAGGTGTGCTGCGCTTCTCGACCCAATGTGACAAATCAACCTGGCATCTGTACAGCCCGTCAATAAATTTCTTCGAAGGAGTTGGTGTACGGACAGAACCTGATCGATCACCCAGCGGGTTTGGACCGGTGTGACAAAGGCAGAGGAGATTCGATGACCCGGACCGCGGACGCCGACTTCGAGCGCTTCGTGTTGGCACAGTCGACCCCCTTGCTCCGCTTCGCGGAGATGTTGTGCGGCGATCGGCACACCGCCGAGGACCTGGTGCAGCAGGCGTTGATGCGGTCCTATCCGAAATGGCACCGGCTGGACGGTGACCCGTTGCGCTACGTACGCCGGGTCCTGGTCAACCGGTTCCTCTCCCAGTCCCGGCGGCGCTGGAACAACGAGGTTCCCAGCGACCCGGTGGTCAACGACTGGGACCAGCGAGCGGTGGCGGACTTCGCCGGCGAGGTCCAGACCAGGGAGGCCGTGCTCTCGGCGCTCGCCGGTCTGACCGTGCGGGAGAGAGCCGTGGTCGCGCTGCGCTACTCGCAGGATCTCTCCGAGGCCGAGACTGCCGAGCTGCTGGGCATGGCGGCCGGGACCGTGAAGAGCACGGCGTCCCGCGCCCTGGCCAAGTTGCGGCTGGCACCCGACCTGATCGAAACAGGAGTTGGAGGACACTGATGAGTGACGAGCAGCGGGTACGCAGCGCTCTCGAGTACGACCTGGAGCCCTGGCAGCCGAACGCGTCCGAGCTGATGCGGCGCGGCAAGCGGCTGGCCTGGCTCCGCCGTGGACTGGCCGCGGCGGGCGTCACCGCCTTGGCCGGAACCGTTGCGACGGTGTCCGCCGCGGTCGGCGGGCCCACCGCCGCGAAGAACCTGCTGGCCGGGGACGGCAAGCCGTCCGTGCCGGCCGTGGTTCCGGCCGAGACCCCGACGCCGTCGGTCGACCCGACCTGCCTGCCGGGCAAGCCGACGTTGCCGAAGGCCACCATCTCGGTGCACAAGACGATCGACCCGAACCAGCCGCCCAGCGTCAAGCCGTCGCGGCCGGGCAAGCCGACCGTGCCGTCGGTGAAGCCTTCGCTGCCCGGGACGCCGAGCATCCCGGCCGGCAAGCCGACGCTGCCGAACGGTACGCCGTCCCTGCCGCACGGCACGCCGTCGTTGCCGCCGAAGCCCACGGACAAGCCGAGCTTCCCGACCGGCAGGCCGAGCATCCCGACCGGTCAGCCGAGCATCCCGACCAACGCGCCGACGCTGCCGGGCACGCCGTCGATCCCGAGCGACAAGCCGTCGCTTCCGTCGGTCAGGCCGACGCTGCCGACCACCAAGCCGACGCTGCCGTCGGTGGCGGTCCCGAGTGAGCTTCCGTCCGCCAAGCCATCGGTGCCGGCCGCGACGCCGACCCTGCCGGACTGCGTGCACGGTGTTCCGTCCGAGAAGCCGTCCGCGCCGGCGCCGAAGCCGACCCTGCCGGGCAAGCCGTCGTTGCCGACGCCGAGCACCAAGCCGTCCGCGCCGAAGCCGGCCGTGCCGACCGTGACGGTCTCCGGCGGTGTGAAGGTCACCGTCGACCCGGGCAAGCAGCCGAGCATCCCAACGACCATGCCGTCGTTCCCCACCACAAAGCCGAGCATCCCCACGGACACCCCGAGCTTCCCCACCGGTCACCCCTCCTCACCCAACCGGTAGGGCCCTCGGTCACCGGCGAGTAGGTGAATGCGAGTCCCTACTCGCCGGTGACCCCATCCGCGAGCTCGCGGACCACGTCGAGGTGGCCGGCGTGCCGCGCGTACTCCTGCAGCACGTGGAAGAGGATCCAGTTCACCGTCGGCCGTACCTCGCCGAATCGGCCGCCGGTCGCGGCACGGGTGGCGGGATCCACCCCGGTCACCAGGCGCCGGGTGGTCGCGCCACCCTCGTGCAACCGGGCGATCAGCCCGGCCAAAGTATCGTCGGGCCCGATCGACCACCGGCCGTCCGGGTCGCCGCCGGAGTCACCCCACGGCTCGTCGACCTGCTCGGCGGCGAATCCCCAGCGCAGCCAGCGCCGTTCCATGAACACCAAGTGCTTCAGCAGTTCCAGCGGCGACCAGCCCGACGGCAGCCGGCTGGACGTCAGCTCGGCCTCGCTCATCCCGGTCAGCTTGGTCTCGATCACCCCGCGGTAGAAATCCAGGAACCCGAGGTGCAACTCGATCGTGTCGCCGACCTCTTGCGGCGGCGGCTGCGTCACGAGAGGCCTCGCAGAAAGTCCGCGGTCGGTTCGTCGGCCGGGTAGAACGACTCGATCATCAGCTCCGACACGGTGACGTCGAGCGGCGTGCCGAACGTCGCGATCGTGGTGAGCAGCGACAACTCATGTCCCTCGTGCCGGAGATTCATCGGTACGACGACCTCGGCCGGCCCGGGCTGCGCCGGCTTGTCGTCGGCGGCGTACCCGCGCAACTCGTCGTACAGGTCCTGGAGCTCGGGATCCGCCGTGCTGGAGACCTGGCGCTGCAGGCCGGCGAGGGCGGCCGCGCGGACCTCGGCGAGGTTGGTCAGCCGGCGGGCAAGGCCGTCCGGGTGCAGGGTGAGCCGGAGCGCGTTGATCGGTGCCTTGAGCAACTGTTCGTCGACGTCGGTGGTGAAGATCGCGATCCCGGCGTTGTGCTCGACGATGTTCCACCAGCGGTCCACCACGAGCGCCGGGTACGGCTCGTGCGCCTTCAGCAGGCGGCGCAGCGTCGTACGGATCGCGAGCATCGACGGCGAGTGCAGGGAGGCCTCGCTGTAGATCGGCGCGAAGCCACCGGCCAGCAGTAGCTGGTTGCGGTCCCGCAGCGGCACGTCGAGGTGCTCGGCCAGCCGGAGCACCATCTCGCGGCTCGGCTTCGACCGCCCGGTCTCGACGAAGCTCACGTGCCGGGTGGACACCTCGACCCGGTTCGCGAGCTCGAGCTGACTCAGCCGGCGGCGCTCCCGCCAGCCGCGCAGCAGCTCACCCACCGGGCGCTGGAACGTCTCCTCGATCGTCACTGCCATGCTCCGACCGTAACCGGTGGGGTGGTCGCCGCCATTACCTCCGGCGTCATCGACCGGGTACGGCGTCCGGCGGCAGGGTTCTGGTCATCAGCAGATTCCGACTCAGGAGGACACACCATGAGCACCCTGGCCGACCAGTACTTCGCGATGTGGAACGAGGCCGACGCCGACCGCCGGGCCGCGCTGATCGAGGCGAGCTGGGCCACCGACGGGACCTTCGTCGACCCGAGCTTCGAGGCCACCGGCCACGACGAGCTGAACAAGCTGGTCGGCGGCGCCCAGCAGATGTTCCCGGGCCTGGCCTTCGTCCGGATCGGCGAGATCGACGAGCACCACAGCTACCTGCGCTGGACCTGGCACCTGAAGGCCGAGGGGCAGGAGCCGGTCGCGGGCGGCACCGACATCGTGCTGCTGACCGCCGACGGCCGCATCCAGCGGGTCATCGGCTTCCACGACTTCGCCCCCGCGCACTGAACGTCAGAAGGCTGAGACCAGGCGGGCGCAGCGGACGGGGTCCTCGGTGAGGCCGGCCGAGAGACCCCAGAGCCAGTAGTCCACAGCACGGAAGACAACCCAGTCGCGGGCGCGGTCGCGGTCCAGGGCGGCTTCGCGTACGGCGATGTCGAAGTGCGCGACGATGTCGGTCATCTCGTCGAGGCGGGTCCACAGCACCCGGGCGAGGTCGTACGCGATGTCGCCGCGCATCAGCACCGGGTCGACCGTCAGCCAGTCCTCGCGCGTCCCTGCGAGCACCTGGGCGGAATGCAGGTCGCCGTTGACCGCGTGGTCCGACGCGGTCTCGGCGAGCTGCGGCGCGACGGCGAGCGCCTCGCGCAGGATGCCGACGTCGAACGGCCGGCCGTGCTGCTCCCACTCGGCCTCCAACTCCGCCGACCGCCTGGTCACAACGTCGGTGGTGTGTGGCGCGTCCTCGGGCGCTGGTACTGCCAGTCGGCGCATCAGCTGCCCGAGTACGGCGACCGCCTCCTCGACCGGCCTGGTCGTCAACGGCGTCGACAACCGCTCCAGCAACATCGCACCGGCCTCGACGTCGACGTCGTACATCAGGACCATGCCCCGCCCGTCCCACCACCCCAGTGCATGCGCCAGCTCCTCGACCTCACGCCCCGGCGGCGACATCCGCAAGACCCGATCTGCCCCGACCGGCACCACGATCGCGTTCGACCCGTACGCAACCTCCCCACTCACCGCCACCCCCCAAGCCGCACACTGCCGCTCCACCGCCCCCGGCAACCCAGCCAGCCACTCCTCCCCCTCCCGCCACCACCGCGGCATCCCAAGAAACCCCTCAGGCAGCTCGATCACCTGCCCAAGCTAGCCCGGGGCAGATCGGTCTGCCCCTCAATTAGCTCTGTCCGCCCAGCGACCGGCGGACCATGATGTGGGGCATGGGCGGAGATGGGTTGCAGTTCGATACGGGGATTTCGCGGCAGGTGGAGGTGGTGTACACCGCGCCGGACGTGGTGGAGCAGCGGCGGGTGGTTCGGGCGGCGTTGGCGTTGCGGCCGGGGGATCGGGTGCTGGATTTGGGGGTCGGGCCCGGGTTGCTCGCGGCCGAGATGGCGCCGGAGGTGGGGCCGGACGGGCGGATCTGCGGGATCGACATCAGCGACAGCATGCTGGCGATCGCGCAGACGCGGGCCGACGTGCCGGGCGGACCGCGGATCGAGCTCGAGCCGGGGTCGGCGACGAACATCCCGCACCCGGCGGAGAGCTTCGACGTGGTGGTCTCGACCCAGGTCTTCGAGTACGTCGACGACGTCGCCGGCGCGCTGGAGGAGGTACGGCGGGTGCTCCGGCCGGCCGGTCGCGTCGTACTGCTGGACACCGACTGGGACTCGGTGGTGTGGCGGTCGAGCGATGACGCCCGGATGCAGCGGGTGCTGACCGCGTTCGAGGAGCACCTGGTCGACCCACATCTGCCCCGCACGCTGGGCGACGTACTCGAAAAGAGCGGTTTCACGCTCACCCACCTGCAGGTGGTGCCGATGCTGAACGCCGGGTACGACGCGCACACGCTGAGCGCGGGCCTGATCGACATCATCGCCGAGTTCGTGTCCGGGCGGACCGGGGTCGGCGCGGACGAGGCGCGCGCGTGGGCGGACGACCTGCGGGCGCTCGGCAGCAGCTACTTCTTCAGCCTGAACCGGTACCTGTTCGTCGCGTCCGCACTCTGAGCAGAGGTCCGAACTCGGCGGGCGCACCCTGGGGATACGCCCGCCGGGGCCGGTCGTTCTCCCGCCCCTCAGTGGGAGAACTCGCGGCTCGGTGAACACCACCCATGCCCGAATGGCACTGACCGAACCGCGGGACCACCTACAGGTACCCCAACCGGGGGCGGATCATACATACCGGCACGCGGATCTGCGCGGGATCTTCACATTCATCGAACCTTCGCTGCCCGCAAGGACGGGTCCCCCCGACCCCGGGCCCGCCTACGCTGTACGGCGATTCCGTGACCGGGGGAGGCCCACGGGACGTGACCGGGGGAAGGATGAGGCATGTCGCACCTGTTCGACGACGAGTTGACCGACGACGACCTGGACGAGCTGGAGGCGCTCGGCGCCGCGGAGGACGCGGAGCTGATTCTCGCGGCGGTCCCGGCCGAGGAGCCGGCCGATGCCTGAGGCAAGGATCGTCTGGCGGGGCAAGCAGCTGAACAGGCGGACCGCGGCGATGGTCGAGGCCGCGGAGAAGCTCTACAAGTCGAAGTTCGCGATCCTGCAGGGGTCGTACAACGCCGGTGGCGTGACCGCGTCGGCCGGCACCCACGACGGCGGCGGTGCGGTCGACATCGACGTCGCCTCGAAGAGCGCGGCGCAGCGCCAGGCGGTCGTGAAGGCGTTGCGGCAGGTCGGGTTCGCGGCCTGGCTGCGGACGCCGGTGCAGGGCAACTGGCCGTACCACGTGCACGCCATCGCGATCGGCGACAAGGACCTGTCCCGGGGCGCGGCGCACCAGGTGGCGGAGTACCGCCGCAAGCGCAACGGGCTGGCCAACCGGGGCAAGGACGACGGCCCGTCCGGGTACTACGGGATGACCTGGGAGCTGTACCTCAAGGCGCACCCGCCGGCCCAGCCGGTGCCCGACTCGACCATCTCGCTCGGCGCGATGGCGCACGCGCGGACCCACGACGTGATGACCGGCGAGTGGGGCGCGGACCGGGCCCGGGTGATCGCCTGGGCCGCGCACCCGAAGGTCGGCGCGATCACGAAGGCGGAGACGGTGCCGCCGAAGGGCGTGCCGTGGCACCTGCACTTCCAGCGGGTGATCCGCAAGGTGCAGCTGCACTTCGAGCTCGAGGTCACCGGGGTCTTCAACTCCGCGGTCGCCGCGGTGATGACGCGGTACGGCTACAAGATCGTCGCCTGACCCGGACCGCCAGGCCATCACAATCGCCCCGATCCGCGCCGCGCACGCTCGCCGGCCGGACCGGAGCACGGTTGTGATGGGCTGGCGGTCCCAACCAACGGCAAGGCCCCACCGGTAGCAGCCGGTGGGGCCTTGGCTGGTCCACTACCGCCCGGGCATCCCCGGTGCAGCTGTGGAGGTGGAGAGCGGAACCGACGCCGATGCAGGGGTCAAGACGTCAGCTCCGCTTGCCTGTGTGGAGTTATCTCGTGTCGACCGCCCAGACGTGCGCCTGGTGGAACTCGAGGTGCTGCCGCATGGCCGCCGGGGCGCCGACCGAGCCGAGGTGGTTCATCGTCGGTACGATGACGGCGCGGACCTCGGTCCGCTTCACCTCCTCGAGCAGTGCGTGGAAGGCCGCGGACTCGGCCGCGTCGCGCTCGGTGTACACGGTGCCGAGGGTGAACCCCTCGGCGCTGGCGAAGGCGGCGAGAGAATCCGTCGCCGCGGCCAGCTCCTCCGCGCAGCTGAGCGCGTCGGCCCGGACGTACCCGAGCACCGTCGGCCGGGTGGTCATCGTCCCGGCTCCGCGGTGCTGTCCACCAGCACGGGCTCGCTTGTCACCCGGAGGGAGGCGAACCGCCGCCGCATGGCTTCCTCGTACTGCGCTGCCTGGTCCGCTGTGGCGGTGTGGTCCGCGATCGGGTGAGCGCCGAACCAGACCCGCACGCGGCGGTGCGAGGCGGGGGTCTCGAGCGTCTCGGTCATCAGCGATCCCTTTGGCAGTCTCGGTCGGCGCCCCGGACGGCTTTGTCCGGTGCTGTGAAAAGAACACAACACCCGCAGGCCCCTCCGGAACAGTTCCGAAGGGACCTTTACAGACACCTAACGCAGAGTAGGGAAACCCTACGAACTCCCTGGTCAGAGCGGGTGCAGCGGACTGGACTGGACCACTGAAAATGTCCTGTCAAGAAGGTTTGCAGGAATTTGCCAATAACGATTCGGCAGCGCCGCTTTTTCGATCGGAACCGAAATGTATGACGTCCTGCTAACCGTTTGCGCTCACCTGCTTACGTACCGGTATCGAAATCACGATTCCGAGCACGGCTGCCGCCAGCGGCACGATCAGCCCGTTGCGGAATCCGTCCACCGTGAGCTCGTCCGCGGCGGTCAGTACGGCGGCCACGACCGCCAGCCCGAGCGCCGACCCGAACTGGAACGATGTCGTCAGCACGCCGCTCGCCAGCCCTTGCTCGTCCTCCGACACCCGCTCGGTCGCCGCGATCGTCAACGGCCCATACGCGAGCGCGAACGCGAGCCCGAGCAGCAGGAACGCCGGCAGCATGACCGCAAAGCTCGACCCCAGGGGCAGGAACGCCGCATACGCGATCGCCGCGAGGATGAACCCGCCGAACACCACCCGTCCGTTGCCGAAGCGATTCACCAGCCACGGCGTGAGCGTCGGCGCGAGCACCGAGTCGATACCGATCACCATCAACGCGAGCCCGGTCTCCAGTTCGGACCAGTGCAGCAACTCCTGCAGGTACAACACAGCCACGAACTGGAACCCGACGAACGAGCCGACCAGCAGGATCGCCCCGACGTTGGCCCGGATCAGCGCCGCGTTCCGCAGCAGTCCGAGCCGGATCAGCGGTGTGGCGCATCGCTTCTCGATCGCCACAAAGGCGGCCAGCAGGACCAAGCCGCCGATGCCGGTCGCCAGGGTCTGCGCCGACGACACGTCCGGCGCCCGTACGACGGTTGCCACCACCAGCAGCATGGCGCCGGTCAAGGTGAGGGCCCCAGGGATGTCGAAGCTCTGGCGGGGTTGAGTGGTCGGGGCGTCCCGCGGGAGCAGGGCGATCGCCCCGGCCAGGATCGCCGCCGACACGATCACGGGCGCGAAGAACACCCAGCGCCAGTCGATCGCGGTGAGCAGTCCGCCGGTGACCATGCCCAACGAGAATCCGCCGGCCGCGGTACCGGCGTACACGAGGAGGGCCTTGGTGCGCTGCGGTCCCTCGGGGTACGTCGTAGTGATGATGGACAGGCCGGCCGGGGTCATGAAGGCGGCGGCGACGCCGGTGGCGAAGCGGGCCAGGATCAGCACCCAGCCCTCGGTGGCGAACCCGCCGAGGCCGCTGAACAGCAGGAACACGACCAGCCAGCCGACGAACATCCGGCGTCGGCCGAGCAGGTCCGCGGCCCGGCCGCCGAGCAGCACGAAGCCGCCGTAGCTGAGCGCGTAGGCGCTGACGATCCACTGCAGTTCGCCGGTGGCCAGGCCGAGCTCGGCCCGGATGGACGGCAGCGCGACGCCCATCATCGAGACGTCGATGCCTTCGAGGAAGATCGCGCCGCAGAGCACGAACAGAACGGCCCAGGCGCGGCCGGTGAGCCGCTCCTGGGTGACGGTTGACGACACGAAGACTCCTTAGAGATGTCGGTTACCTCTTGTAACTGACCCCATCATCAGGAACTATGAGGAGTTGTGGAAGAAGGCACTTCAAAGGAACTGAGTCACTCCTGCTGCACCGAGGAGGCGTTCCAGTGGGACACCCGCGAGGACTGTGACGTCCGGCAGATCCTGGACCGGATCGGCGACAAGTGGTCCCTGCTGGTGATCGCGCTGCTGGACACCGAGTCGATGCGGTTCACCGAGCTGAAGAAGACCATCGACGGGATCAGCCAGCGGATGCTCACCGTGACCCTGCGTCAGCTCGAGCGCGACGGCCTGGTCAGCCGGACCGTGTACCCGGTCGTGCCGCCGCGGGTCGACTACGAGCTCACCCCGCTCGGCGTCACCCTGCACGCCACCATCCAGTCCCTGGTCACCTGGACCGAGACCCACCAGTCCGAGATCGCGGCCGCCCGGGCCAGGTACGACGCGGCAGCGGCGTCCGTGTGAAGTTCGCCGGATGACCCGGTACGGCGACCAGCGTCAGACCCCCCGCGAGGACGGCGAACCCCGCGAGCACGTTGAGCGTCAGGGGTAGCTCGAGGGCCAACGTCAACGCGGGGGCGGCAAGCGCGCCGACGAGAAGGGCGAGCGAGTCGGCCGCGAAGAAGAGTGCCCCGACGCGGCCCAGCATGCCGGCCGGCGCGGTCCGCTGGATGGCGGTCTCGGCCGTGATCAGCAGGATGCTGCCGGGGAGGCCGATGAGGGCCGCGGCGGCGATCGCCCAGGGGACGCTCGGCGAGTTGAAGAGGGCGAAGTAACCTGCTGCGTTGGCGAGCTGGGTGACGACGAGCAGGTCGCGAATCCTCAAGCAGGTCAGGGCTTTTGTGCTCAGCGCTGCACCGATCAGGTAGCCGGCGCCGAGGCCGGAGATCAGGTAGCCGAGTGCGTATCCGGGGGCGTGCAGGCGGTCGACGGTGAACGGGACGAGCAGTGCGGTCAGGCCGGCGTTCGCGGTCAGGAAGACCGTTTGGCCGAGCAGGACTCCGCGCAGAGCCCGGTGTCCGGCGACGTACCGGAAGCCGGCCAGTGGGCTGTCGAATCGTTCCGTTGTCGCGTGCCGGCGGGTGCGGACGGTCGCGATGATTGCCGCGGACAACAAATAGCTGACGATATCGACGGCGAGCACGAACCTGATGCCGGGACCGGCCAGGAGGAGCGCGCCGAGTGGTGGTGCGGCGAGCCGGATTGCGCTTCCGGTGAAGGCGTTCAGCGAGTTCGCCGCCGCCAGATCGTTGCCGGTGCCAACGACTGCGGGCAGCAGTGCCCGGGAGGCCGGGCGGAAGACCGTGGTCGCGGTACTCTCGATCAGGATGGCGAGGTAGATCGGCCAGATCCGCTCCGTGTCGGCGAACAGGATCAGCGCGACCGCGGCGGCGCTGACCAGGTCGGCGATCCACATCGCCCGGACCAGGTCGCACCGGTCGAGCAGGACGCCGGCCCATGGCCCGATGAGCAAGGCCGGAAGCGCCTCCAGGGCCAGCGCCAGCCCGGTCGCGACCGGGGAACCGGTCAGGTCGAAGACGTAGAAGGGGATCGCGACGATCAGCAGCCAGGACCCGATCCCGGAGATGCCGTTGCCGATCCACAGCCGGCGGAAGTCGCGGTTCCTCACGATCCGCAAGCTATCTTGAGGAGATAGTTCTTGGCAATAGTGTTCTGTGGGAATAGGCTATTTGCTGTGGAACTAGGTGAAGTACTGCGCGAGCGCCGCAAGGCCGCCGGTCGCACAATCGCGTCGGTCGCCGTCGACGCCGGACTGTCCGTGCCGTACATCGCCAACCTCGAGAACGGCCGCGGCAACCCGACAGTCTCCGCCCTCGACCGCCTCGCCACGGCCCTCGGCGCCCGGCTCGAGGTGCGCATCGGACCCGACGAACCGGCCCCGTCAACCTCGATCGGCGCGGACCTCTTGGCGGCGTCTCCTCGAGCCGCGCACGTGGTCGCGGCTGTCGCGGCCGGCCAGTCCCGGCCGCGCGCCGCGGTCCGGGCCGGTCTGATCGCGACCCTCGACTCGCTGGCCGTCGTACTGGGTCGCTCACCCTCGACCGCCGACGTCGACCGCCTCCTCGACCTGCTGCTGCTCGCCGATCGGGATAAGCAGTCGAGTGGTGTGGTGCGCGAGCCGTAGGGTCCGAGCATGGAGATCGGTGCGCGGATTGCCGCGGCTCAGTTGGCCGGATCGTCGAGGTCGAAGCGTCAGGTGGTGGCCGGGCCCTTGGTGGGGCTGCTGCACGACGACGATGCCTGGTACCTGTCCGCGATGCTCGCGGCCGAACCCGGCAAGGCGTTCGACCCGGACGAGGTCCCGTGGGCGATCGCGACCATCCGTCAGGCATTCGCGGCCGAAGGCCGCTGGCTGAGTGCCGAGCTCGTCGACGAGGCCAACCCGGGGCTGGCCGAGGCCCTGGAGGCCCAGGGGATGACGATCGTCTCCCGTCCGCCGCTGCTCGTGGTCGAGCCGGCTGACCTGCGACTTCCGGAGCTCCCGGACGGTGTCACGGTCGAGGTGACGGCGACCGACGAGGCGCAGGCCGAGGCGAACGCGGTCTCGGCCGACGCCTACGACATGCCCGGTGCCGACTTCGGCCGGCACTCCGACCCGGTCAACGGCGGTTGTGTCCTCGTCCGCGTCGACGGTGTTGCCGCCGCGAGTGCCTCCTGGACCGCAGTCGCGGACGGCGTCACCGAGGTCGCGGGCGTCGGCACCATCCACACCCACCGCCGCCGCGGCCTCGGCGCAATCGCCACGGCCTACGCGACCCACTACGCCTTCACCCTCGCCGGCGCCACTCTCGCCTGGCTCACCCCCGGCGACGACGGCGCCGACCGGATCTACCGCCGCCTCGGCTACGCCCCCAAAGCCACCGCCGTCCACCTGGGCGACCCCGGCGGCCACCTGGCCGACCTCCGCTGACCTACCTCCCACGGGCTTCCAGCTCCAGCACCGACCTTTCAGTTCTCGCGCAGCGGCCGGTAGCTCAGTAGGACGATGCCGGAGTCGAAGGCTTGTTTGGCTGTCAGTTGCAGGGACTGCCGTGTGCCGTCCGGGAAGAGACGGCGGCCGGTGGCGACCACGGTCGGGTAGACGAACAGCCTGTACTCGTCGACGAGGTCCGCTGCGATGAGCGCGTGCGCGAGGCTGATGCTGCCGGTGCAGACGATGTCCCGGCCCGGCTCGGCCTTGATCCGCCGTACGTCGTCCAGGTCGCGCAGGATCGTGGTCGGCTCCCAGCCGGGATCCTGCAGCGTGGTCGAGACGACGTACTTGTGCACCTGGTTCAGGTAAGCGGTGACCCCGGTCGTGTCGTCGGTCTGCCGCGGCCAGAACTCCCGCATCGACTCGAACGTCAGCCGCCCGGTCAGGAACCCGTCCGCCCGCGCCGCCTGCTCGTTCAGCACGTCGAGCAGGTCCTGCCCGCCGCCGCCCGGGTCGAACCAGTCACCCGCCTCGACGACGCCGTCCACGGTGATGTTCTGGGTGACGACCAAGTCCCGCATCAGCACTCCTCCTCAGGGCGAGTTTCGGCTGGTACGTCGGACCCGACCGCCACCCGTCGACATCAACGGACGGTGAAGCCCGCCTTCCGGAACGCGTCGGCGAGCGAGGTCTCGTCCATCGGCGTCTCCGGCTGCGAGCCGCCCCGGCCACCTTGACCGCCCGGCCCACGCCCGCCACGGCCCTGACCACCGGAACCCCGGCCGCCCTGACCGCCTTGACCTCCCGGTCCGCGACCGCCTTGACCGCCGGGCCCGCGACCGCCCTGGCCCCGGCCGCCTTGGCCCCGGCCGCCTTGGTTGCCCTGGTTGCCCTGGTTGCCGCCGCGCGCACCGCGGTCGCCCGGCCGTCCGCCCGGGCCGGCGCCGGGCTCGTCGTCGAGCCGCAGCGTCAGCGAGATCCGGTTCCGGGGGATGTCGACCTCGAGCACCTTCACCTTGACGATGTCACCGGGCTTGACGACCTCGCGCGGGTCCTTGACGAAGTTCTTCGACAGCGCCGACACGTGCGCCAGCCCGTCCTGGTGGACGCCGATGTCGATGAACGCCCCGAACGCGGCGACGTTGGTGACCTGGCCCTCCAGCCGCATCCCCGGCTTGAGGTCGGCGATCTTGTCTACACCCTCCGCGAACACCGCGGTCTTGAACGCGGGCCGCGGGTCCCGACCTGGCTTCTCAAGCTCGGCCAGGATGTCGGTGACGGTCGGCAGGCCGAACATGTCGTCGACGAAGTCCGCCGCCTTGAGCCGCTTCAGCTCCGCCGACCCGATCAGCGCCTTCAGGTCCGAGCCGGTCGCGTCCAGGATCCGGCGGACCACCGGGTAGGCCTCCGGGTGCACGCTGGACGCATCCAGCGGGTCGTCGCCGTCGGGGATCCGGAGGAAGCCGGCCGCCTGCTCGAACGCCTTCGGCCCGAGCCGCGGCACCTCCTTCAGCGCCGTGCGGGACTTGAACGGGCCGTTGACGTCGCGGTGCTGGACGATGTTGTCGGCCAGCCCCTGCGTGATCCCGGAGACCCGGGTCAGCAGTGGCGCGGACGCCGTGTTGAGGTCGACGCCGACCGCGTTCACACAGTCCTCGACGACGGCGTCGAGCGAGCGGGACAAGGCGTTCTCGGCGAGGTCGTGCTGGTACTGGCCGACGCCGATCGACTTCGGGTCGATCTTCACCAGCTCGGCCAGCGGGTCCTGCAGCCGACGGGCGATCGAGACCGCGCCGCGCAGCGACACGTCCATCCCGGGCAGCTCCTGCGAGGCGAACGCGGACGCCGAGTACACCGACGCGCCGGCCTCGGAGACGACCGCCTTGGTCAGCTTCAGCTCGGGGTGCTTGGCGATCAGCTCGGCGGCCAGCTTGTCGGTCTCGCGCGACGCCGTCCCGTTGCCGATGGCAATCAGCTCGACATTGTGCGCGGCGGCGAGCGCGGCCAGGGTGGCGATCGACTTGTCCCACTGGTTCTGCGGGACGTGCGGGTAGATGACGCCGGTGTTGACCACCTTGCCGGTCGCGTCCACCACGGCGACCTTCACGCCGGTCCGGAAGCCCGGGTCCAGGCCCATCGTCGCCCGGGTGCCGGCCGGGGCCGCCAGCAGCAGGTCGCGCAGGTTGGCCGCGAACACCCGGATCGCCTCGTCCTCGGCGACCTGCCGCAGCCGCATCCGCAGGTCGATGCCCAGGTGCACCAGGATCTTCGTCCGCCAGGCCCAGCGGACCGTCTCGACCAGCCACTTGTCCGCGGCGCGGCCCTGGTTCTCGATGCCGTGGGCGCGGGCGATCGTCGTCTCGTACTCGGTCGGGCCGTCGGGCTCGACGCCGGCCGGGAGTGGCTCGACGGTCAGCGTGAGCACGTCCTCCTTCTCGCCGCGGAACATCGCGAGGATCCGGTGCGAGGGCATCTTGGTGAACGGCTCGTCGAAGTCGAAGTAGTCCGAGAACTTCGCGCCGTCGGTCTCCTTGCCCTCCCGGACCGCCGAGGCGAGCCGGCCCTGCGTCCACAGCCGCTCCCGCAGCTCGCCGATCAGGTCGGCGTTCTCCGCGAAGCGCTCGACCAGGATCGCCCGCGCGCCGTCCAGCGCCGCCTGCGGGTCGGCGACCCCGGCCTCGGCGTTGACGAACACCGCGGCGGCCGCGAACGGCTCGACGTCCGGGTCGGCGAGCAGCCCGTCGGCGAGCGGCTCGAGCCCGGCCTCGCGGGCGATCATCGCCTTGGTCCGGCGTTTCGGCTTGAACGGAAGGTAGATGTCCTCGAGCCGCGACTTGGTGTCGGCGGCAAGGATCTGCTCCTTCAGCGCGTCGTCCAGCTTGCCCTGGCTCTCGATCGACTCGAGCACCGTCTGCCGGCGCTCCTCCAGCTCGCGGAGGTACCGCAGGCGTTCCTCGAGCGTGCGCAGCTGCGCGTCGTCGAGCATCCCGGTGACCTCTTTGCGGTACCGCGCGATGAACGGAACCGTCGACCCCTCGTCGAGCAGCGCCACCGCTGCCCGCACCTGGTTCTCGCCGACCTCCAGCTCGCTGGCGATCCGCTGCTCGACCGACTGCACCACCACTGTCCGATTCCCCTCTACCGACAACCTGCCCGGGCGACCCGCACCCGCGTGGCCCATATCCTTCCCCATTCCACCCCCCACCCCGAAACCCGATACCCCACCCTGTGGACATCTTCCGTGCAATGATCACGCCACGGCCTGGGGAGGCACACATGGCGCAGTTCGACACGGCGGTACGCCGATGAGCCGGGAGTACGAGTCCCGGGGTCGGTGGCCGACGTGGATCGCGCTGCCCGCAGTCGTCCTGATCGTGCTCGGCGCCCTGGTGCTGATCGACGTCTCGTCCCGGCAGCGACTGAGCCGCGAGCTGCTCGACAACGGGATCGAGACGGTGGCCGACTCCGTCCAGGTCGAGGTCACCGGTGGCGCCGGCCGGCCGGCGATCAGCGAGGTGCGCGTCGACTTCACGGCCGGTGGCGTGGACCGGATCCGGACCACCCTCGACCACATCGAGAGCGATCGGCAGGGCATGGCGGAAGGTGTTCAGACGCCCGCCGCCGGCACTCGGTACGCCTCGCCGCTGCACATCGTCTACCGGCAGTCCGAACCCACGAAGGCGCTGGCCCTCGTCGACGCGCAGAAGTGGGTCGCGGACAAGAACACCTCGCGCCTTGGCCTCGGCCTGGTCGGTAGCGGGTTGGCTCTCCTTCTGCTGGCCATGTTGTTGCTGACCATCGGCGCTCGCCGCCGCGGTCTGGCTTGGTGGCAGTGGTACGCGGAAACCCACGCCAGGCACCGCAAATAGACGACCTCCCCACACGCTGGGTGCGGGGAGGTCGCCGTACACGTCAGGCTGCTTCCAGAGCCAGTTCCTCGGGAGCCGCCTCAACCGGCTGCTTGGCCGGGCGCATCAGGGTGCAGGCGATGACCACCGCGGCGGCCACGATGACGCCCGCGATCGCGAAGGACAGGTGGTAGCCGGAGGTCAGCGCGTCCAGCGGAGCCTTGCCCGCGGCCTCCAGGCCGGCGGTGCGGGTGGCGGACAGCGTGGCCAGGACCGCCAGGCCCAGGGCAGCGCCGACCTGCGCCGTGGTGCCGATCAGGCCGGAGGCCAGACCCGCGTCCTCGGGCTTCACGTCCGCCATCGACAGCCCCATCAGTGCCGGGAAGCAGATACCGGCGCCCAGCCCCAGCAGAACCAGCACGGGCAGCACGTGGACGACGTAGTTGCCACCGACCGGCGCCTGGGTGAACAGGGCCAGCCCAGCCACGATCAGCACCAGTCCGACGATCAGCGGCCGGCGCGGACCGAACCGCATCACCAGCTTGTCCGAGAACTTCACCGACAGCAGGCCCATCACCACGGTCGTCGGCAGGAACGCCAGGCCGATCTCCAGAGCGTCGTACCCGAGCACCCGCTGCAGGTAGAGCGAGCCCAGGAAGAAGATGCCGAACATCCCGGAGCCGGTCAGTGCCTGGACCAGGTTCGCGCCGGTCAGGTTGCGGGAGCGGAAGATCCGCAGCGGCACCAGCGGGTTCGCGGCGGTCGCCTCGCGGACGATGAACGCGGCCAGCAGGACGACGGTGACCAGGCCGAGCACGAGCGTCCGCGGTGCGGTCCAGCCTTCCTCGGCGGCCGGCTTGACGATGGTGAAGACGCCGACCATCAGCGCCGCGGTGATCAGTACGGCGCCCGGCACGTCGGTGCCGCGGCCCAGCCCCAGCCCCTTGTCCTTGCCGATCAGACGGACAGCCAGTACGGCGGTCAGCGCGCCGATCGGCAGGTTGACGAAGAAGATCCAGTGCCAGTTGATCGCCTGGGTCAGGACGCCGCCGGCGAGCAGGCCGATCGAGCCACCGGCCGAGGCGACGAAGGCGTAGACGCCGATCGCCTTGGCCTGCTCGCGCGGCTCGGGGAACAGGGTCACGATCATGCCCAGGATCACCGCGGAGGTCAGCGCGCCGCCGACACCCTGGACGAACCGGGCGATCACCAGCACCTCCTGGCTCTGCGCGAGCCCGCACAGCACCGAGGCGGCGGTGAAGACGATCAGTCCGCCGACGAACACGTTCCGGCGGCCGAGCAGGTCGCCGAGCCGGCCGGCCAGCAGCAGCAGGCCGCCGAAGGCGATCAGATAGGCGTTCACCACCCATGCGAGCGAGGAGCTGGTGAAGCCGAGGTCGTCCTGGATGGCCGGCAGGGCCACGTTCACCACCGTGACGTCGAGCACGATCATCAACATGCCCGCGCACAGTGTGTAGAGGGCCAGCCAGCGCGAGCGGCCGCCCTGCGCGGCCGGCGTCGTCGCCAGGGGTTCGGTCGTCGCGTACATTTCCGGTTCTCTCCTTGGTCCGAAGGGGCCTTACACCCTTACGTCGGACCAGGAGGGCTCAGATTGACACGTCCGCCGAAGTTTTTCTGGCCGGCCTCGACATCCAGTAGGCGATCAGCGCCGGAACCAGGCCGGATCCGACCACGAACAGCGTCACGACCTGCGACACCAGCGCGAACCAGGTGAACAGCGCGACCACCCCACCGGCGACCGGCAGCGACCGGCGGAGCAGGAACAGGTTCGCGGACCGGAACAGACTCTTCGTGGTCGTCTCGTCACCGGCCGCGGGCAGGACGGCGAGCGCGCTCAGGTAGAGGCCGACGATCATCCCGGTCAGCGGGATCAGCACCACCAGCGCGAGGATCCGCACCACGCCGTCGCTGTACGCCCAGAACGCCAGGCCGAAGGCGAGCGCGATGCCGCCGAAGTACAGCCCCAGCCCGAGCAGCCAGAACCGCCGGAACGCCCAGCGGAACTGCTGGAAGAACCGCTTCAGCAGCGCCGGCCGGTCCTGGCTGATCGCGTCCGGGACCACCCGCTGCATCGCGAACGCGGCCGGGAACAGCGTGACGATGCCGACGCTCAGGACCAGGAAGACCAGCTGCAGCACGAGCAGGTCGCCGATCATCGTCAGCTTCGCCAGGACGGCGTTGGTCCGGCCGGCACCTTCCACTGATTGCCTCCTCGTTCCGCGCGGGCTGCGTTGATCGTATGATCACGTTCAATCACGCGCCAGATCACTGCACGGGATCACTGGGACACCGCAAGGGGACTGCATGCTTGCACCGGAGCGCCACGAGCTGATCCTGCGGAGCCTGCGGCGGCACGGCCGGCTCCGGGTGGCCGAGCTGGCCGCCGAGCTCGGCGTCTCCGCGATCACAGTACGCCGGGACCTCGCGGAGCTGGACTCCGCCGGCCTGCTCCGCCGGGTGCACGGTGGCGCGATCGGGGCCAGCCCGGAGGGACGGGCCGGCCACGGCAGCCAGCTCACCATCGGCATCGTCGTACCGAGTGCGGCGTCGTACTACTCCGACGTGATCCGCGGCGCCGAGGCGATGGCCGACCGGTACGGCGCCCGCCTGGTGCTCGGGGTCTCCGGGTACGACGCCGACAAGGAGCGCGAGCGGATCGACCGGGTGCTCGGGGTCGGGGTGGCGGGGCTGCTGATCAGCACCGCGCTCGGTGACGGCGACGCCGACCGGCTCGGCTCCCGGTTGGACGAGATCGACGTGCCGGTCGTGCTGATGGAGCGGGCGTTCGGGTTCCCGCAGATGGCACGGGAGTACGACCATGTCCGCACCGACCACGCGTACGGCGCCATGCTCGCGCTGCGGCACTTCGTGAACCTCGGGCACCGGCGGGTCGCGATCAACCTGCAGGCCACCGTGACGGCGCACTGGCTGCGGCGCGGGATCGAGGCGGCCGCGTCCACGCTGGACGTCGAGCTGTTCCTGTCTCCGGTCGACCTGCCGGCGCACGGCGAGGATCCGGCCGCGGTGGCGCAGCTCGACGCGTTCCTGGCCGAGTGTGAGTCGTTCGGCAGCCGGGCGGTGCTGGTGCACTCCGACGAGCACGGCGCACGGCTGGTCGAGCGGGCGATGGAGCGTGGTCTGCGGGTGCCCGAGGACCTGGCCGTCATCGCGTACAACGACGTGACGGCTGCGCTGGCCGTCGTACCGCTGACTGCTGTCTGCCCGCCCAAGTTCGCCCTCGGGGAGATGGCCTGCGAGCTGTTGTTGCGCAAACTGCAGACCGGTCCGGGCCCGGTGCAGCACCTCAGCCTGCTGCCGGACCTCAACATCCGGACGTCCTGTGGGGCGGCCCGCAGCGTGGAACCGGGCATCGCTTTGTTCCGGAACTGATCGATAGTGATCATTCGAGCGTTCAGGTATTGACGAGGAAAGCCCTTTCCCATACTTTCGCTGCACTTGGGCAAAACCCAGGCTCGGCAGCGAAGGAGCTCCCCTGTGAGACGTGGTGTGGGACTGACCGTGCTGGCGGCCGCGCTCAGCGTGCTGGTCAGCAGTTGTGGCAACGGGGTGATCGACAAGAGCACGGACGGCGTCCCGCCGGCCGAGGCCACCGGGACGTTACGGGTGCTGATCCCGTCCTTCCCGCCCAGTACCCAGGGCCGGGAGGAGTTCCAGAAGGTCGTCGACGACTTCCAGAAGACCTATCCGAAGATGAAGGTCGAGCCGGACTTCGCGACGTACACGAACCTGAACGAGAAGCTGTCCACCTCGATCGCGGCCGGTATCCCGTACGACGTGATCGTCACCGGTGTCGGCTGGGTCCAGCCGTTCGCCTCGAAGCGGATCTTCGCCGACCTGGGCAAGTACGGCGTCACGCCGGACGTGATCCGGGAGAAGAGCGTGGCCGCGCTGATCCCGGCGGCGACGTACGACAACAAGCTGTTCGCCTACCCGCTGCTCGCCGACGCCCGCGCGGTCGCGCTGCGCAAGAGCGCGTTCAAGGAGGCCGGCCTGGACCCGG